>NZ_JAEQCI010000064.1:0-33466 GCF_020738565.1 Microcoleus sp. PH2017_12_PCY_D_A
TCAAGCCTATGGATTTGTTAATTTCGACAATTTTCGAGATCGACTATTAGCTTGCTTTTCTAATTAGCTTTTCTTATCACCGCAAACCCAGAAGACCCATTTTTAAACCGAGGTATTCTACTACATCGGCTGGTAAAGCAGTTCTGACGGCGCCCGTATCTATTAATGCTTCTGCTTCGTACACCCGCAACAGATTCGGATTGAGCAATCCTCGCCTCACTAAGGCTTCATCAATTGCATTGGTTAGCTTTACTTTGACTCGAACTGCACCCATATTGTTGCTGAGTTGAATTTTAGTGCGATCGATATTTATCATACCGCCTCTCTTTGCGTACAGAAAGTATACCTTCAATTATAGCTTGAAATGCTTGCAGCCGCAGGTTAAAACCTGTAGGCTGCAAGTGCACGCAAATTATCGCTAAAAATTACTAATCTTCAGCATAGATATACCGATACAATTCGCTCGGATCGGGTTCGGGGCTTTTCTCGGCAAACTCTACCGCATCATCAATGACAGCTTCGATTTTTTTGTCGATCGCCTTTAATTCTTCAGCAGTAGCCAAAGTGCGATCGATCAAATCAGCAGCCAACTTCTTAATCGGATCGCGGGGGAACCAATATTCCTTCTCTTCCTTCGATCGCAATTCGTCAGGATCTGCCAAGGAATGGCCACGAAAACGATAAGTCAAAGCCTCAATTACAGTCGGGCCTTCGCCGGCCCGCGCCCGCGCTACAGCTTCCTTGGCGACTTCCCGCACCGCCAAAACATCCATCCCGTCAACCTCGACGCCAGCCATGCCAAAAGCATGAGCTTTCTTGAAAATCAAGGGGTCAGAAGTAGCTCGCTCGTGGGCCATGCCGATCGCCCATTTGTTGTTTTCCACAACATAAAGAATCGGCAATTTCCACAAGGCAGCCATGTTCAAACACTCAAAAAACTGCCCGTTATTGGCCGCGCCATCGCCAAAAAAACAAGCTGTCACGCCATCGGAATTTTCATCTCCCAAAGCTTCGCGCCGGTACTTCGATTGAAAAGCCGCCCCCGTAGCTACAGGAATCCCCTCAGCCACAAAAGCATAGCCTCCCAACAGCCGGTGTTCTGCCGAAAACATGTGCATCGAACCGCCGCGGCCCTTCGAGCAACCGGTGGCCTTTCCGAACAACTCCGCCATCACTTCCCGCGCTGGTACGCCCGCGCTCAAAGCGTGAACGTGATCGCGGTAGGTGCTGCTGACATAATCGGTACTATCCCGGCGCATCGATCGAATCACGCCAGTAGAGACAGCTTCTTGTCCGTTGTACAAGTGGACAAAACCAAACATTTTGCCCCGGTAGTACATCTCAGCACACTTGTCCTCAAAAAAGCGCCCCAAAACCATATCCTCGTAGAGCATCAAGCCCTCATCCCGAGAAATAGTTACGCTTTGTGCGTCAAAAACTGGTAAAGTCCGTTCCATAAAAAATTAATACCCGATCGGCTTCTTAGACAGGTGATATCTTGCAATACTCAACTCAATGTAAACCGAGAGTGGACACAACCGCAGCAGAAAATGGGCGAACATTTTCCCAACAGCAGTTGCAAGCATTGTTAAAATGAGCTTAGTATGGGAAATTTGCCAAAATTGGGAAAGCCAACTGCCACATCGACCGGCTGCGGTTGTCTCTAAAACTTAAGATCGGTCTTGTTCAAAGTGGGGCAGGATGCGAACCTCACTCTAAAACGCCGTAGAGGGAAACAGTCGGAGTACCTTGAAGGAAGTTCTCGATATCCTTAACAGGACTCAGAAGCTCACATCAAAATCATATTTTTGAGATTTGATGTGAGAGCATCACCTAAGATAGGCTAATTCAGTTGCTAGCGCTTTGGGGAAGTGGACTGTGCTTATTCCACTAGATTACTACCGTATTTTGGGTCTACCGATTCAAGCTACTGCCGAACAGTTGCAGCAGGCTCACGGCGATCGCACTTTACAGCTTCCACGTCGGGAGTATTCCGAAGTTGCGATCGTCGCCCGCAAACAACTGATCGATGAAGCCTGCGCCGTTCTGTCAGACTCAGACGGGCGCAAAGCTTATGATGTCAATTTTTTAGCCAAAACTTACGATCGAGAGTCGGAAGCAGCCATGGCGGCCAAGCAGAGGTCGAAAACCTCTACTGGGCCGGCCACAGTCCTGCAAGATGCAGGAGAAACCGTTGCTGCAGAGTCTAAGGCTTTAGACGCTGCTCCCGACCCCCACACTCCAAGTATTGAAATCGATGACAACCAATTCGTAGGAGCCCTGCTCGTACTGCAAGAACTGGGGGAATACGAACTCGTACAGAAGCTGGGGCGCCCGTATCTCAACAATGGCAGCATCGCGATCGACGAAGGCCGCTTCGGCGACCCGCAGCTCGTCCGGCCAGACATAGTTTTAACCGTAGCCCTGGCGTGCCTAGAACTCGGCCGCGAACAGTGGCAGCAAGGTCAATACCAAAATGCGGCAAAATCACTAGACGCAGGTCAAGAACTGCTGCTGCGCGAAAGCTTATTTCCAAGCGTGAGGGGTGAAATGCAAACCGATATATACAAACTCCGTCCGTACAACATTTTAGAATTACTATCGCTCCCCGAAGAAAAAGTCTCGGAGCGCCGCCAGGGACTGCAAATCCTGCGAGAAATGCTCGAAGAACGGGGCGGCATTGATGGCTCGGGGGACGATCGCTCGGGTTTAGGAATAGAAGACTTCCTCCGCTTCGTCCAGCAACTTCGCAAACACCTAACCAGCAGCGAGCAGCAGACCCTATTTGAGGCTGAAGCCGGCCGCCCCTCCGCAGTCGCCACTTACCTATCGGTCTACACCCTGTTAGCCCAAGGATTTGCCTCCAGAGGGCCCGCGATGATCCGCCGCGCCAAGCTGATGCTGATGCAGCTCGGCCGCCGCCAAGACGTTCACCTCGAAAAAGCCGTGTGTTCGCTGCTGCTGGGCCAAACAGAAGAAGCCAGCAGAGCTCTCGAACTCAGTTCGGAAAAAGAACCCCTCGCCTTCATTCGGGAACATTCCCAAGATTCTCCCGATTTGTTGCCCGGACTCTGCTTGTACGCCGAACACTGGCTGCAAGAAGAAGTGTTTCCTCATTTCCGCGACTTGGCTTCCCAGTCAGTTTCTTTGAAAGATTATTTTGCTGACCCGAAAGTCCAAGCTTACCTAGAAGCTTTGCCGTCGGATGCAGAAACCGCTAACGAATGGGTCGTCGTGCAACCCCGATCGGGCAAACCTCCGGGGAAACTGCAACCAGCGGGCGATCGTCCGCCCGCACCACCACAGCCGCCAGCAGCCAAACAGCTAGCCAGTAGTGTCACCTTGACCCCCGTACCGGCCGACAGCTCCAGCGCAGCTTCAGCGCCGAAATACCAGGCAACGGCGGCAGGAATTGGGGCGGCAGCGGCCGTCTCTCTCCCGACAGCTACGGCGGGACGGCCTGCGACCTCGACCTCCAAACCGCGCCGGAGCCAGAGTTCGAGCCGGCGCAGCGGAGCGATCGGTCAGGGGTTAACAGGCTCTTTTGGCGATCGGGCGCGCACCCTAGCAGCCCAAATTGGGGCCCAAATCAAGTCCCTGCCACCAAACAAGCTGGCTCTGCTTGTCGTCGCAGGCGTCCTGAGCCTGTTAATCCTGTGGTGGATACTCAGCCTGCTGGCGAGTGCCATGCAAGCCCTGTCGGGCCCATCCCTGCAAGGAGAACAAGCCTCCGTCAGCCTGGATGCACCGCCCGTAGAAATCCCCGCACTAGCCCCGACTCCAGAGCCTGGTGCCTCCGCCCCCGCCCCAGTGTCGGGAGCAATGACGGAAGAAGCAGCCAAACAAATAGTTCAAGACTGGCTGTCGGCGAAAGCGGCGGCTTTGGGCCCCAATCACGCTGTGGAAGAATTACAGAAAGTTCTCACAGAACCGGCTTTGTCTCGCTGGCAGTTGATGGCAGATGCTCAACAGAAAAACAACGCCCACCAGCGTTACGTGCACAAGCTAGAAGTTAAAGGAGTTAAGGCGAATCCAACAAATCCCGATCGCGCCGAAGTAGAAGCCCAAGTCAGCGAAAAAGCCGAAACCTTCGATGCCGATCGGCTAGTTACTTCCCGCGACGAAAATCTGCGTATCCGCTACGACTTAATCCGCCAAGACGGACAGTGGCGGATTATGGATTGGCAGGTGATGAAGTAAGGAATTGGTAATGGGTAATTGGTAATGGGTAATTTCTGGTTGCTAGTTACCCGAGCATCTCAATGAATGTGAAAAGCATTTTTTTGTTAGTAGTGCGAGCGTCTTCGCTCGCTACACATACAAGATTTGCGATCGGGGACGCTGGCACGACAAAAGCACTGATTGAGATTCTCCCACTAATTGCCAATTACCAATTGCTAATAATTATTGAAAATATTAATTCTTAAAGTCGGAGTGGTGATTTGCAGATAATTGTTGAAGGCGGGCGTTTTATTTATAATTCCTATGGCGTAGCCAATAAAGGTTGAGGTTTCAATCCCTAATAGGGGTTTAGTTTGATTGCGGCAGTTTTTCTTTTGATGGGTTGTCTACAGGATATTTGTTTCAATCCCTAATAGGGGTTTAGTTTGATTGCGGCACAAAAAGTAGATGTCCAGTGGAGCCAGCAATTGTTTCAATCCCTAATAGGGGTTTAGTTTGATTGCGGCCTGAAACGCGAAATAGAGCCTGTTTCCTCTCAAGTTTCAATCCCTAATAGGGGTTTAGTTTGATTGCGGCTTAGGGTTTGGTGCTGAATGTTGAACGCAGGTTTTAAGTTTCAATCCCTAATAGGGGTTTAGTTTGATTGCGGCGCAACAGCTTTTTGATACTTGGTGCTTGTACATGGTTTCAATCCCTAATAGGGGTTTAGTTTGATTGCGGCAATAAGAGATTGCATAGAAGTAATCTCAATAGGAAGTTTCAATCCCTAATAGGGGTTTAGTTTGATTGCGGCTTGGCAAATTACATAAATTATTATCATATCCCAAAGGTTTCAATCCCTAATAGGGGTTTAGTTTGATTGCGGCTATCATCAAAAGAATCTCCTAAATAAATCCCATGTTTCAATCCCTAATAGGGGTTTAGTTTGATTGCGGCGGGAGTCCGATACCGCAAGCTGTGGAGGCGATCGGTTTCAATCCCTAATAGGGGTTTAGTTTGATTGCGGCTTTGGAAATACCTTACGAGTTTACTGCACCACAAGTTTCAATCCCTAATAGGGGTTTAGTTTGATTGCGGCTTTCTCGTGGAATTTTGTCAGTCCTTACCCGATGTTTCAATCCCTAATAGGGGTTTAGTTTGATTGCGGCCCAGCATCGAAAGTGCCGAAGTCTTTGTACGATCGCTTGGTTTCAATCCCTAATAGGGGTTTAGTTTGATTGCGGCAAAGCCACAATTTCGCAGCGAGATTTATTTCGAGTTTCAATCCCTAATAGGGGTTTAGTTTGATTGCGGCTTGCTTACTTCTTTCTGTTTCCGCTGTTCTCTGCGTTTTGTTTCAATCCCTAATAGGGGTTTAGTTTGATTGCGGCGCAACATCAGCGTCTGGCGCTGAGTGCTGCACTGCAGTTTCAATCCCTAATAGGGGTTTAGTTTGATTGCGGCAGGGCATCGGATGAGGCGCGGATTGCCGAGGGTTTCAATCCCTAATAGGGGTTTAGTTTGATTGCGGCTCGAGGATAAATCGCAGCACATCACCTTCTTAGTGAAGTTTCAATCCCTAATAGGGGTTTAGTTTGATTGCGGCAGAATTGCTAGCGTCCGACATTCAAGAATTAAGGTTTCAATCCCTAATAGGGGTTTAGTTTGATTGCGGCTTCGCAGCCTAAACTCCTCTCCGGTTGTACTAAGTGTTTCAATCCCTAATAGGGGTTTAGTTTGATTGCGGCTTTAAGTTTTTAGGAGTGAATATGGCCGTAATTGTTTCAATCCCTAATAGGGGTTTAGTTTGATTGCGGCCGGACCGCGTAGGAGGATTGGGCAATGATGGCTGTGTTTCAATCCCTAATAGGGGTTTAGTTTGATTGCGGCGGCGATCGAGTTTTGGAAGAAGCAGAAGTTGCTAAAGAGTTTCAATCCCTAATAGGGGTTTAGTTTGATTGCGGCGTTCATTCACCTACGTTCCCGCAAACTAATGAAGAGGTTTCAATCCCTAATAGGGGTTTAGTTTGATTGCGGCCTGCATTGTGTTAGGCGAATTTGGCACCAGCTTGGTTTCAATCCCTAATAGGGGTTTAGTTTGATTGCGGCTGAAATCAGGTTCAATTCCTGCAATTGATTTTCCGTTTCAATCCCTAATAGGGGTTTAGTTTGATTGCGGCAAAGGAAAGCCATGTGCATTAATAACAGAATTCAAAGTTTCAATCCCTAATAGGGGTTTAGTTTGATTGCGGCGTGGTTGTTGCTGACTTGGTGGATTGCGTTGAAATGTTTCAATCCCTAATAGGGGTTTAGTTTGATTGCGGCTTTCCAAGACCACCGGAGAGAGCATAATCTATCAGTTTCAATCCCTAATAGGGGTTTAGTTTGATTGCGGCAAAAGGGCGCTCTAGTAGTAAGAGCGGTCAATTGTTTCAATCCCTAATAGGGGTTTAGTTTGATTGCGGCTTTCCCGTTGGAGGCTTATACTACAATGATTACGCAGATGCGTTTCAATCCCTAATAGGGGTTTAGTTTGATTGCGGCGTAAAATGTACGAGGGAACTTACAGAAAAATTGCAGAAGTTTCAATCCCTAATAGGGGTTTAGTTTGATTGCGGCAAGGTGTCGGTGCGATCGTAGGTGGAATTTTGGGTTTCAATCCCTAATAGGGGTTTAGTTTGATTGCGGCTAGTTGCATATTTAATCAAATGGACGAATAAATTGTTTCAATCCCTAATAGGGGTTTAGTTTGATTGCGGCTTGGCTAATACTAACCTTGTACTTGCCTAAGTCTGGGTTTCAATCCCTAATAGGGGTTTAGTTTGATTGCGGCAAATCAAAAAACAGACTGTCTGGTCACACGATTTGTTTCAATCCCTAATAGGGGTTTAGTTTGATTGCGGCTCACCCAGAGGCAGGCCAAGGAGAAATTAAGATTCTCAAAGTTTCAATCCCTAATAGGGGTTTAGTTTGATTGCGGCTGAAACATACCAACCGCA
The DNA here is from genome assembly GCF_020738565.1 of Microcoleus sp. PH2017_12_PCY_D_A. Lineage (NCBI taxonomy): Bacteria > Bacillati > Cyanobacteriota > Cyanophyceae > Oscillatoriales > Microcoleaceae > Microcoleus > Microcoleus sp. PH2017_12_PCY_D_A. The sequence continues at coordinate 7,161 of NZ_JAEQCI010000064.1, forward strand.
AGAGTTTAGGGATTGGGAGTTTCAATCCCTAATAGGGGTTTAGTTTGATTGCGGCCTGATTGCTCGGGCGGCGGGATTTTTAGACGGCCCTGTTTCAATCCCTAATAGGGGTTTAGTTTGATTGCGGCTTTAGGCAACAATATTTCTGCTCGGTGAAAAATGTTTCAATCCCTAATAGGGGTTTAGTTTGATTGCGGCTTGATTGCGGCGCAGTTTTGCTGTGGTTGCTTTGGGGGAGGAAACTGTGTTTCAATCCCTAATAGGGGTTTAGTTTGATTGCGGCCTGCAATTTTTAATACCATCAAAGGTAAGGTTGTTTCAATCCCTAATAGGGGTTTAGTTTGATTGCGGCTCTTATAAATCTCACGATTATATTCATCCTTCTAAGTGGGTTTCAATCCCTAATAGGGGTTTAGTTTGATTGCGGCCTGTATAATCATCATTCTAATCTTATTGACAATTGAGTTTCAATCCCTAATAGGGGTTTAGTTTGATTGCGGCTAGAATCTAGCAGTGGCATGAAAGCTAGCCGCGAAAGTTTCAATCCCTAATAGGGGTTTAGTTTGATTGCGGCACAAACCTTTGAAAGCCTTACACTGTATAGGCTAAAAGTTTCAATCCCTAATAGGGGTTTAGTTTGATTGCGGCATAAAATTTCATCCTATAATTGTTCAGTTTTTAAAGTTTCAATCCCTAATAGGGGTTTAGTTTGATTGCGGCTCAGGTAAAATTAATACTGGCTGGTTTTATGTTTCAATCCCTAATAGGGGTTTAGTTTGATTGCGGCCAGTTTGTACCGAGGCGGTACATAGTAAGAACGCGTTTCAATCCCTAATAGGGGTTTAGTTTGATTGCGGCTCTAATCTTCTCAATGGTTTTTAGTTGTTTCCATGTTTCAATCCCTAATAGGGGTTTAGTTTGATTGCGGCTAGTAGCGAATCGGCTTTTCTAAATAGAGATGCTGATGTTTCAATCCCTAATAGGGGTTTAGTTTGATTGCGGCTCGGTGAAAGATTCAATCCGATTTCCTAGCCCGTCGTTTCAATCCCTAATAGGGGTTTAGTTTGATTGCGGCTTCAGCAGACCCAGCTCGCACGCCATAAGGGTCGTTGTTTCAATCCCTAATAGGGGTTTAGTTTGATTGCGGCGCTGGAACCGGAAATACCAAAAGTAGTGGTCATCGAGTTTCAATCCCTAATAGGGGTTTAGTTTGATTGCGGCTCAAAACCATCACTGGTGGTCGAGAAGCTGTTGATGTTTCAATCCCTAATAGGGGTTTAGTTTGATTGCGGCTAAAGTAGAGACTGCCATACAGGACTTATGCTCGAAGTTCCTCGTTTCAATCCCTAATAGGGGTTTAGTTTGATTGCGGCCCGGTTTCATCAGTCCGATTCCCGCTGTGCATTATGGTTTCAATCCCTAATAGGGGTTTAGTTTGATTGCGGCTTGGCAATACAATACTATTGCCAATGCCGTCTGTTTCAATCCCTAATAGGGGTTTAGTTTGATTGCGGCTCAGCGAATGCAGCAGTTGCCTACGAGCGCACTGGAATGTTTCAATCCCTAATAGGGGTTTAGTTTGATTGCGGCTCCCTTACAACATGATGAATGGGTCAAGGCTTGCAAGGGTTTCAATCCCTAATAGGGGTTTAGTTTGATTGCGGCTCTCTTTCTCGGTTCTTGATTTTCCTGAAGAGTATGAAACGGGTTTCAATCCCTAATAGGGGTTTAGTTTGATTGCGGCGTCCCGGCACCCTCCTGGGTAACGAATTGCCTCAAAGTTTCAATCCCTAATAGGGGTTTAGTTTGATTGCGGCTAGCAATCCAGAGTTGCCTACAGATACTTTTTTATCAAGTTTCAATCCCTAATAGGGGTTTAGTTTGATTGCGGCAAAAAAGAACGTGCCTGAAAAATGGCAAGACTGGGCAGAAGTTTCAATCCCTAATAGGGGTTTAGTTTGATTGCGGCTTCCCGGTCTAACGGCCGGGACTTTTTTGATTGATGGTTTCAATCCCTAATAGGGGTTTAGTTTGATTGCGGCCTGATTACTAAACTAGCAGTTATTTGCTCGACACGCGTTTCAATCCCTAATAGGGGTTTAGTTTGATTGCGGCTAACAGATACGCTTCACCGATTGAAGTGGTCAGTTTCAATCCCTAATAGGGGTTTAGTTTGATTGCGGCCGCTCTCTGTGAGAAACAAAGCTTGCTGTCCTAAGTTTCAATCCCTAATAGGGGTTTAGTTTGATTGCGGCTTCGGGCAAGCGCTGCAAGTTTTCAATCAAGTCTTTGTTTCAATCCCTAATAGGGGTTTAGTTTGATTGCGGCTTTTATTACATTTTGAAATAGATGCCGTCCCCGATAACCTTGCGTTTCAATCCCTAATAGGGGTTTAGTTTGATTGCGGCCGGGATTTGTTGGGTTAGCTTAAGCAAAAATTTTATGTTTCAATCCCTAATAGGGGTTTAGTTTGATTGCGGCTTGGGGGGGACTGACTGACGCCCAACAGAAAAAATTTACAGGTTTCAATCCCTAATAGGGGTTTAGTTTGATTGCGGCGTTTGCTGTCCACCTTAGCCGAAGGCGGCCGCCGTTTCAATCCCTAATAGGGGTTTAGTTTGATTGCGGCAATATTGCTTCATCTTTTACAGATAAAGCTAAACTTCCTGTTTCAATCCCTAATAGGGGTTTAGTTTGATTGCGGCAGGAAATAAGTGGGTTTTTTAGTTGTCTGCTTAAGTTTCAATCCCTAATAGGGGTTTAGTTTGATTGCGGCCGGACAGTTACCACCAACAACAAAGCGGTGGACTTCAGGAAGTTTCAATCCCTAATAGGGGTTTAGTTTGATTGCGGCGAGAAAATAAAGACACCTCTATCTTTGTTCTCAATTGTTTCAATCCCTAATAGGGGTTTAGTTTGATTGCGGCTAAAGTTACAGAAGCTCAGGAAGCTTTGAAGTTAGAGCGTTTCAATCCCTAATAGGGGTTTAGTTTGATTGCGGCGATTTTAGGGCCTAAGGTTTGAGGCATGGTCTACGTTTCAATCCCTAATAGGGGTTTAGTTTGATTGCGGCCTAAGGAATTCCGTAGCTCCCAGTCTGGGCAAAATGTTTCAATCCCTAATAGGGGTTTAGTTTGATTGCGGCCGCCGGCCTTTGAAACCGTTGGTGTATTTGGTTTTCAAGGTTCAGTTGCGGGAATCTAATCCAAAAGTACCATTTCAGCCTTCGATCTGTCAATACCCGATTTTTCATATAGCATTCAAACTCTTATCTGGCATGGGTTTTAGGGATTGCGGGAATCGTTTTTAGAAGATAGGAGCATCAAACCCTTGCGGCATCTACATTATAGCCGAAAAATCTGACACCCCAAATTTTACACCTACCGACTCCCGCATTTTTAGGCAAAAAACACAGTCCTATCTACTGGAACTACCCCACCGATACGCTCAATCTTGGCCTGACAGCAAGCGCACAGGGGAAAAAATAGAATGCTGTCTTGTTCGGGCTTGATGACTTTGCTCAAGCGCGATCGCAACTTAGCGTACTGAGTCTCCGTCAAATCTGTACACTCAAATACACTGTACTGCATCCACTGCCCGTAGGATTTGAGAATTTTGTGAATCTTCGTCCGCCGCTTATCTTCAGGGACATCGTAGGAAATCAGAATGTGCATCATTATTTCAACACCAAAGGAGGATACTGGTCAATTTCGCCCATCAGATATTTCGCCAACAGCCGCGCCTGAATCTCAAAGGCTTCGCGAAAAGTGCACTTACGTCCCAAAACCGGATGCTTAAACTCAGACTGTTTTTTCTTCTCGTACAGCGTCAGAAATTCACGCCGCCCAGTTTCCGAAAGCCGCACCACATTACTGACAGGTTCCACATCAAAATCATTCGGAGTCAGTACCCGCTGATTGATAGCTTTTAAAATCACGCTATCGACAACCACAGCCCGAAATTCCTCCATCAAATCGAACACCAGCCCGACGCGGCCGTAGCGCTGAACGTGCAGGTATCCCAAATAAGGATCGAAACCAACAATATTAATCGCACTTTGTACATCGTGACGCAGCAGAGTGTAGCCAAAGTTCAACAAAGAATTCACCGAATCCGTAGCCGGCCGATGTCTCGGTTTAAACACAAAACCTTCAGCCCGAATAAGCTGACTGAAAACACCAAAATAAGCTGCACTTGCCGCACCTTCCAAACCGCGCAGGGAATTGATATTATCAGCCTTGTCCAGTTTGGCAATAACATTAGCAATTTGAGTTATTGCCGAATCTAGTGTCAGTTCAGAATGGTCACGTTGAGTTTGTGCCAAACACTTCCGATAATTTTTCAACTTACCTCGAATAAAGCCTTGCACAACGTGAATTGCTTGCGGAGTTTCGCCCGCCGCTTGCCACTGCGCGTTCCGCACAAAGATATTTTTAGTCATTTCCGGTTCAATCCTTCCTAAATATTGACCGTTACTCGTGAGAAAAGTCAGAGGAATTTTGCGCTGGAGAAGTTCTGCAATTGCCGCAGGCGAAATAGTCGCCCGTCCCAAAATTACAACTCCATCTAAATGAATCAAAGGCACATCCAGCAACTTTTTTTCATGGTTTTTAACGTGCAGCCGTTCGTCAACTTTACCGATAAAAGCGTCTTCTTGATTGATGTAAAGCGTTCCCATTTTTGATTCCTAAAGTTGTGTATTGGCTGTCTTTTTTTATCTCAAATCCTAGTTACCAGTCTCCTTGCTTCTTCAGTCGGCGGAGACCGACTTTGTTCGTATAGAAGCGATTTCAATCGCCGAATCATAAAACAGACTGAGGATTGTCGATTTGTTAGCTAGCTTCTTGATAGCGGCGAAGTTTGTCAGCAGCTTGCGGCAAACATTGAGCGTACAAACTGCACCCCTGACAGCGTTTGCTGTAACTAGCAGGCGGCATCTTTCCCGTCTGAATCAAAACTTGAATTGCAGAAATAGTCACAACTGCCTCTTGTCTCAACTGCTCAGAAATCTCCACCTTTTGCCGCTGGTGCGACTGCGCGTAATACACATATCCAGTCGCAATACTTTTCCCCGTCATCTCCTCCAAACACAAAGCCTGAGCGCACACCTGCAACTCATCGTTATCCCATTCCCCCTTGCGCCCCCGCTTGTACTCCACCGGATACAACTCACCATTCTCCGATTCAATCAAATCCGACTTACCAATCAGCTTGTAGCGCTCCGACTTCAGCCAAATCGCCCGCACCTGCCAAGTTTCATCGCGGTTGATTTCGCCCATAGTGTGAACGCGATCGTGCAAAGTCGTCCCTTCCACGGTATACTGGTTGTCTGTGAACTCTCCGGCGCAAGACATACGCCAGCAGCGGTGAGGACAGTAGGAGTATTGGTTGAGAAGTGCGATCGAAATATAGTCATCAGTATCATTCATAATCTTGATAATTTGCGGTAATTATCGATCGAAAGTTTTTCCTTAGCTGTCAGATCCGCCAGGGGTTAAAACCCCTGTCTCATAGCTAAAGTCGGTTAAAACCGACTGAAGATTCAATCATTCTCATCAGTCCTCTTCAGAGGACTTTCGCTATGAGACGGGGGTTTAAACCCCCGTCGGACTAGGTTTGAATTGAGGAGGTAAATTCTGCATTTTGCTTGGTAATTTTTTCAGAAAGTGGAATGGGTAGACGGCGCGTCATACCCATACCCATCGGCGTTTTCCTTCCCAATCCGCAGTACAAAGCATAATCAGCCAAAGCATTAATTTGCTTAATCAATAACGGATCTACATCCCCTAAAATCCGATAGCTAACCTCCCCAACAATCCCAATTAAATTGCTGTGATAATTAGTCACAACTTCAGTTTTGATATTGACAAAGCTCGAAAAAACTGCATCCAGTACCAGCGGCGAAACTTCAATACCGCTGTACTTATTCCAGCGACTGAGAAGACTGTTAAAAACGCATTCTCTCGTCGGCAAAACAGAATCAAATTTGCCCTGACGAAAAGTAGTCGGAGTAGCCAGACTGAACGCAATCAAACGATTAGTATCAGAAGCTTGCTCGTACAATTGAGAGTAATCGCAAGCATTAGCCCAAGGCAGATCTACTTGCGGCGTTCCCAGAATCTTAGTAATCAGCAAATCAGTAGGGCCCAGATGCCACGGTTTCGAGGGATTGAGATTCAGCCACAGGTGAGTTAATTTGCTGAATAAAGTGTCATCGAGGAGAGTGATTCGCCACCAACAGAGGGTATGTTCGGGAATAGGTTGTGCGTGTTCCCATTGCAGGGAATGGTGTTTTTTGAAAGGGCATTTTTTAGTTTGTAAAGGGCTGAGGGTGAAGGCTTTATCTGCTGCGGCTTCGTGGAGGTAGTCGCCGAGTTTTTTGTCAACGGAGCTCGCGAGGGTGAGAAACAGGGCGTGCAGGTGTCTTCCCGTTAGGTATCCGGGGGATATTGGGGAGAGGGGGAGAAGGTTGAGGATGAGGCTGTGCGGCATAGTTTAGATTACCCAGAATTCTTGATTGTCAGGACATTTTAAGGCAATGCCAGCGGAGGCGATCGCCAAAATTCCCGATAAACTCGGAAAAAATGTATACTCTTGTTCGTTAGCAAAGCTATCTTTGACTGCAATTGGATAGCATTGGACTCCTTGTTTTCTGAGTTTGAGAATTGCCCAGGGATTTTTGCGGTGCTCTTGGACGATAACACCGGGCATTAAAGGCGGTGAAAGTTGGGAAATTAGCGCTGTCGGACGCACGCAGTTGTCGATCGTCCGTTCGATCGTACAATTTTTGAAGGCATAAAGTTTGCAAAGATAGTTGTTGGCAAATTCTTCTAAATCGGGAACTTGCAAAGCAAATTTGAGTCCGTAGGTTTGCTTGACGCGATCGGTGAGTACAATTCCATTGTTATCGGAAGCAAATTCAAAGAATCTCAGCAGGTGAATCGGGTCGAGATTTGTTTCGCCGACTTCATCGAGTAAGAAATTGTGCGGATCGTAAATCTTGACATTTTCAAACAAGCTTTCTCGAAATTTAAACAGCGGGGCATAGCTGACTTTCAGAATCGTTGCATACTCTTTCAACTCTTCGGCGACTTTTTGGTGTTTGCGAATCTTTTCCTCAACTAATTCGATCGAACTTCTCCCCGATTTAATTTCTTCCCAATCTTCGGGATAGTTGGCTTGCATAAAACTCTTAACGCAGTTTTGCCCGCCTTTAACGTACTGCCACTCTTTTTGAATTTGTTTGATGGTAGACTTAGCTACATTTTCTGCACCTTGCAATACCTTCATCCGCTGGCGGTAATAACTCCAATCTCGCTTACCTCCCAAGACGATTTGCATTGTTTGATACAACTGCGTTACTAAACTTGCTTCGGGCAATTTTTCCAGCAAAATTTCTAGTTCTAGTAAGGGTTTGGCAATTTCTAGAAAGGCTTCCGATCGCCAGTAAATTTCTAGAAACGGACGTTTCATGCACTCTAAACTTGCTAGCATTTCTGTTAGGGAATTGCGCCCGCCGCTACAGTCAAGTTGTGCAATTCCTTGTTCCCACGCCCGATCGGGCAAATAGCCGATCGCCTCTGAAGCAATATCGGTTTGCGTTTTCCCCAAAACCCGTCCCACACGCCCGATGCGCTGCCAAAATGAAAAGCGATCGCGCGTTGAAAAAATCAACCAATCGAGATTTTGTCTGGGTGGCGGATTATCGCGATCGAAGTTGAAGCCTACATCGACGGTACTCGTAGCCAGAATCACTTGTTTTTGGGCAGCAAGGTGGCGTTCTTCCTTCAGTGTATCGCTCGTAATCCGCCTATCGCCCGTAATCCGCCCGCAGAAATCGGCAAATCCGCGATCGCACAATTGTTTATAAATACGACCTAATGTATCCTTGGCATCCAGAATCACTGCCCCGTTTTCGTCAGGAAATTCACGAAGCCGCCGCACAACTTCTTCGACGATTTCCGCAATCAGATTGTCTTTTTCTGGCTGCTTGCGAATTTCGAGATTGACTTGAGTTTGAGAAGGAAGCAGGCGATCGATTTGATTTTTGCTGTCAGTTCGATAAATTCTGACACCATTTTTTCCCAGGACATTTAAGGCTTCATCGCAAGCAGGTTCTGGCGTTGCCGTTAACAGAACAATTTTTCGGTTGTGCTGAAAATAACCGAACTCTTTGGATAAAGCGAGATAGAAAAACAAGCTGACTAACTGTTTGGCATCGTAAAGGTGAAATTCATCGAAAATTACTGTTGAGAAATTGCTGTAAAATTCGCTGGCAATGTTGCTACGATCGAGTGGATTGTATAGAAAAAATGCAGCGTAGTAAAAAATATCCGGGTTGGTCACCAACAAAAGCGGTCTACCGCCGCCGCATTCGGGAAAAATTGTGGCAGGTTCTCGCAAAACGTTATAGATTTTTTCCCCAGAACGTTTGCCAACTAGATTGTCCGGCCACAAATTGACTTGCTTAGCAGAAGCTGCTTTCACAAGATGCGACAAATTTGCATCCCGAACAAACTGTTCTGCGGCTTCTGTTTGCTGGTCAATCAAGGCATTTGTCGGCGCGATATAAATCGCATTCCGTTGAGGATTGTGCAGCAAAACACTCAATCCAGCTTTCGTTTTTCCCGTTCCTGTCGGCGCGGTGTCGAGAATGATATCATTCTCTTTAGACGCTTCATAAACATCGACTTGATGCTGCAATGCTTGTCCCATGAATTCCAGTTGTTGAGGCAATTGACCGCAAGCAGAAATGCTGGCAGGTTCGAGTTGAATTTTTAGATTATCCATTGTGATTGCTACCGCAAAATTCAAGGTTAGCTGGGAGAATGAAATCGCCGGCTTGTAGCGCCTCACCGCGAAAGGAAAGGTTCTTCAATAACGATGCGGGCGGCATCGAAATTAAATCAAAAGCGAGGAGTTCGATATTAGCAGGCAAATCAGCGGCGCTGAGATAGGTATTGCAGCGATAGTCGCCCCTAGGAAGTTGCACAACATCGAATTTTTTAATGATTTCAACGCGGACTTTGCTGGTAAATTTGCCGACGCGAATGTATTCTGGCAATTCGCGATCGCCAAATACTAATGTTTGAAACCGATTTCCCCGTTCAATCATTCGCAATCGCCCTGTTTGAGGGAAGTTGCTGGGGCGGTAGGTACTGGGTTTTTTGCCCGATCGACTCAGCGGTACATCTTCCCGCGCTGTTGCCACGCGATTGTTCGTCATCGCATACCAATAGGAGTCAGAAAGGGCGTTAAACCGCTCGAATCGCAAGGATACAGTGCCGTTGGCGGGCCACGCGGGGAGGATGTAGCTGTGACCGGAAAGTGGCGTTAAATCCTCAATATATCGGGGTCTTCCGGTGTCTTGTCCGGTGAGTCGATAGGGCGATCGGGCCCAACCCAAAGCGTAGGCTAAAGCATAATTGCCGATCGCACTTTCGGTATAATAAGTATCAGAAAGTTCTCGCGAAGCAAAGAACACGGGTTCCGCACACCAAAGCTCGATTAAGCGTGCAGTTGAATAGGAAATCTTGTCAGTGGAAAAATTAAAATCAAGTTCTAATTGCGTCATGGTTGAGATTAATTAAAGAAGACTGGGCGGTTGAAACCGCCTCTATACAAACCAAACCCGGATGGTGCGCGGGTTAAAGACCGAACGGTAAAAATTACGTTATTTTCTTCATTCCGCGCACCATCCGGAGTTCGTTTGACAAGACGCGGTTTTAACCGCCGTCTTATCTTTAATCCTTATTTTTTCCCTTTTTCTTGTTTTCACTCTTCACCTTGCGCCACGGGGCATAGGATTCATCGAGGCGTTTGAGGAAAGTTTCTTGTTCGGGTAACGACCAATGGCGATCGACATCAGCAATCAGCGCGTCACATTCGGTAGCGGACAACTGCATAGAAATACCTCGTTTGTTTGTCCAAGTGCTGATAATTTCCTGAGTTGCATCCACTAAATATTGAGTTTTGAAAGGATGTTCGATGGCGGTATTTTTGGCTTTCAGCTTGTCGTAAACTCCCTGTACCAATTCGAGAGAACTGGGCAATTCGGCAATGCCACCAAAGACACCGAGAATTTGATTGTCCATGCGTCCGACGCGGCTGGAAACAGCGCCGTAACGAGTTGTTAGCAAAATGTTGCCGAGGGTGTAGCGCAGTTCGTCAGCGGTGACATCTTTGAGGGTGACAATATCCAAGAAATGAACCCCTGGTTTGATATATTCGCTGGTGTTTAATGCCGTCGAAGCGTTGCCTTTTTCATCGCGCATTGTTCCAGTTTCAAAGATAGCATTGATCGTGCGATCGCCAATTAGTTCTGTAGAATGCAGTACGCTAAACGCATCTTCCGTCCAGACTCGGCTTTTTTGTGCGCCTTCTCCACCCGCCGCGAAGCCGTAGAGGAAGCAATCAACGCACATTTCGCAAGGCGCATTAGTATTGAGGGCGCAAATTTCATTGGTTTTCGGTGCGGGGTAAAGGAGATTGTGCGATCGTAAAAATTCCCGTCCTTTGCGTCTTTCTGGGGCAATTTGTTTGCGTTTTGTCATCACCAACCGAGGAATTGATTCGGTATCTTCAATCCCAGCTTGCACGTATTCGCTGCACATGGGTTCGCCCGTTCCTTCCGTGCGGAAAATTGTTTCCGATTGCGTTGTGCGGAGGACGACAACACCAATGGTACGGCCTTTGGGAAAATTTTCGTAGCTGGGTGCGAGGAATGGTTGTAATTGTGCGATCGACATTTTGAACTCTCCTAGTTGTTTTCAGATGTGGATTCAGACTTGTTTTCGGTTTTAGCTTTCAGTTCTTGGCGGGCTTCTTGCAAAAAGAACAAATAGGCAGCTTCAAGAGTTTTGCTATCAGTCAACAACCTTTCTGAACGCGAGTGATAAACCTCCTCAAACAGTTGTTTCAAAACTTGATAAAACTCCTTGATTTGCTCGTATTTTGTCGCACCCACGCCATGTTCTCGAATGCGATCGAGACGGTTGTGATATTGCTGGGCGAGGGCGGCAAAGATCGTGTCCCAATCCATATGAGATTTGCGCGATCGCACGGCTTTGATAAACTCTGAAAACGGCTCGGTTTGGGCAGTGCGGCGAAAGGAACTGCCCCGCAGCTTGGCAAATTCGGCAATGTGCGCTGCTTGCTTGAGATAGCTAGAAACGCGATCGTGTTCTTCTGACATCAAACTCTCCAATAAAGTATTCAAAGGTTCTCGAATGCGAGACCAAATTGCCTCCAAATTCGGGTCGTCTTGTTCTCGCAAAATCCACCGCAGCAGGACGTAATACAAGTTAAGAGGACGAGTTGCTGCCCGCACCAAGTCGTACAGACAATCATCTTTTTTCTTCAGACTTGCTACAGAAATTGTTAGTTTGCCAACACAGCGCAGCCTTTCTAAAACTTTTTCTGCTGTTACTACCGCACATCGTTCTTTTTCAGAAAAATGACCTTCCCGCCGATACTGACCGTTGCCCAATAGCGGCTGCAATGATGATGGAATCCCATCAACTTTTCCGAAAACATCCCAAGTTGGTTCGATTTCCAGATTCGCACTCAAAACAAACGGAAAACCTAAATCAAAGGCTAAACTCATTTCCAATGCCAGCCTGAGCGATTTCAGCAACGCCACAGAGTTATTAACTTCTCCCCAAAGCACGGGAATTGTTACCGTGGAGTTGATAAATTCAGGACGTTTTGGCAGTGCCAACCCAACCATTTTATTAGATTGAAAAACTAGCCGATTTTCGCGGTAAAGTTGCAGTTCATCAACTGTTACTGTGCCGTCCTCGTTCTTAGCTGCGGTGTTTCTCAGAAAGTTTTGCCAAATTGTTCTGAGTTCCACACTCGAACCTTTTGGTATGGCAAAGTGTAGATAAAGCGGGTCTTGTTTGACTGCATTCGGGAAGTTTGCACCAACTGCCATCAACTGATAACCAAGGGCTGACAAATTATCCGCCCGCCGTTTTGGTTCGGCGATGGCGCCGCCGGGAAGGCGATTGGAAAAAGCTTGAACTTTGGTTCCCGGCGGCATTTTTGGGGAACTCAATTCGCCGACTTGCAGCGATGTTGTTCCCAAGGAACAGCGCTGGCGCGGGTTGGCTTCAATGTATGCAGTTAGTTCGTTAAAACCTTGCCAGTTTGCAGGTGTGGAAAAGTTAAGCAATTGCCGAACCGCATTCACCAATTCTGCGGAGACTTCTACTTCGGCTGTTGGGCGGAGTAAAAATGAGTCTTCTAAGGCCGCAAATACTTTTTCTAACATCTGTTCGCGATCGCCCTCGATCGATTTGGCCGCAAACAAACAGCGTCCGTACTGCGCGTTAAACGGTTCCAATGCCGCCCGCTGTTCGGGAGAAAGCCCGACTTGTGCGGCAATTCGATCCCAAACATCTTTGGGGCCCAGTTCAGCGGCCCGATAGCTGAGATAAACAGTTTTTAGTCCCTCAGAAATGGCGAATTCATCGGCAGTTGATACTGGATGCAAGCCGACGGCTGCGGCGGAATTAACGGCGGTTTCTCCAGCATCACCACCGTATTTTTTAATATCTTTGGCGACTTTTTCGACTTTGTAACCGCTGGCTTTTTTTACCAATAATTTATCTACTTCATCTAAGGTTCCTTCGGGGTTTTGTTGGATGGCTTGCGGGTCGATTTTGATGCCGTCTTTGGTGGCGTTAACGAGTTGTTCGACGTTGCTGCTAAAGACGCGATCGATCTTTTGCTGCCATTTTTGAGCGATGATTTTGCTTAAATCGCCGTCGGGAAAGGCTTCACCGACAAAAATCTGGCCGTTGGGATCGATCGCAAGAGTATGCAAATTGCGATCGTGCAAAACTTCTTCACAAGCTGACAGCAACAGCGAAGTCAGATAACCTCTGTCTTCGGAAAGGCTGACATGAAACAACTTACTGGGACGCTGTAAGGCAACTGTTAACTCGGTTTCGACTTTGCGAATGCGTGTGTCTTCCTCAATTCCCAAGTCGAATAAGTCACCCCCAATCAACATCGCGGCCCAACGTTTGATGTTGGGATCTTCCGGCAAAAAGCGCGTTCCATCGCTAGCGCTGTGTCCCGAATGGCGTTCTATCAGGCGACGGATGAGTTCTAGTTGTTCGTCGGTTTGGGCGAATTGGGCAACACAAGCGCGATCGAGTTGTTGTTTGAGAAAAGTGCGATCGCGCGCTAAAGTTTTAACATTGCGTCCGTCGTCTGCCAACTTATTCAAATCGTGAACGGCGGTTGCAGCCAGAATGCAAGCGCGTTTATCGTCGGGAACTTTGGCAAGTTTGCTAACAGTCAGGACAAATTGACAAGCAGAATCGAGATGTTCGGCGAGGGTACGTCCTTGGCGACTGCCGTACTGTGAGTGTTTGGTATGCAGTTCGTAGAGTCGGGGACGCACTTCTGCAAAATAGCGATCGTCTAAAGTTGTTGTTTCTTCGTCAAAAAGCAAACTTTTTGGGGACATAATTTTGCTCTAATCGCTTCATTTGAGAGAATCTAAATAAGTAGTGACTTGCCGTTGATAAATTGGGTATTTCTGCAAGATAATATCGATCGCTTGATGCACTTTAACAGGATCGATTTCGTCATAGAGATGTACCAGACGGTTACGCAAAACACCGGATTGAGATAGGACTCTAGCTAACTCTGCTGTTATAATGCCACAGTTGCTAACTTCTATAAAGACATCAAAGTTGCTATTTGGTTGCTGGACTTGCAATCGCTTGAGTAAATATCGATTGACATCAATTGCAACTTGAATAATGAGTTGCAACAATCGTTCGATCGTTAACTGCTTTCCCCGATCGCTGAGATATTCTTCTAAAGTAATCGACTCAAAAGAACTTAAACTCTCTAGATAGTCTGTCATAAAATCCAGCTTAGCTAAGACGATCGCAGGCTCAATCTCTTTCATACTCCCCTCCTTTGCAACGCCACCTCGATTTTTTGTCGCAGATTCTGGCGCAGCACTTCTAGTTCTGCATCAGTCATCAAGCATTGTTGTTTAAAAGCTTCAAATTGACCTGATTCTGATTGGTACAGTAAAATTCCATCTCGCGCAACAAAATGAGCAATTAGCGACGAACACCGATTCAATTCGACGACATCAATCTCGTCGCTATTAAGGCTAAAAACTTGCCCGAGAATGCCAGGAACTTCAAACCAAGAAAATCCCCGATTTTGACAATATTCTTCCCTGAAATTTACATCGTAAAGGGCGGCAAAATCCCAATCACTTTTTGCGTGGATATCACCTCTGGCACGAGAACCAAAGATAATTAGCATTTTGAGGTAAGGAATTTGTTCGGGCAGTTGTGAAGCAATTTCCTGAAGTTCAGTCAGCGTTGGGGAAATTTGGAGCATAGTTAACTTTTGTAGAGTAAACAAATTCGAGGACGAGGACAGAAAATTTTCTGTCGTCATCAGAGTTCGCCTCTGACACTTTCTCTTTACAGGGGTACAAGGAGAAAAATTCGGCGTTGCTGATTGACGGTAGGAATTAAGTTCTACTCAAAAGCTCAACGACCCAAAAAGTCTGTGTTTTGCTCGATAGTAAAAAATGTGAATTCCTACTCAAGTTCAGCAACGCCGGAGAAAAATTCCCCCAACCCCGGATCGAATCTCGCTACACCCTAATTATTGCCGTTGAGCAACAGTCGGTATTCGTGCTGCTGTCCGCTCAGGCGACGTTTCTGAAACTGATAGCCTTGTTTCCGCAGAATGTGCATAGTTGCTGAGAACCGATGGCTAATACTCTCGATGAGCTCGCTGGCACTATGCCACTGCCCATCGGACATCAGCCGAAGCATTTGACTCGGAAGATTATCTGTCATGGTTGTATTTGCGTAGGTTTGCAACCAGACCAGCCATGCTCTATTCTAGAAGTTAAGTAATTTAAACACGGGCGAGCTGGCTTTATGTCTGGCTTGCTTTTTACTCTACCATATTTTTTGGGTTAGTACAGCGATTAAGAGAAGTTTTTTGACTGATCGATCGCTTTCACGCTAGGATAGATAGACAAATGCCTTTCAGGAATTGAAACAGTACCGCGATCGATACAATAACCTTGTCTTTCACACAAATACCTATTAGGGCTTGAAAGCCGGAGCTAGCCTCTGGCTTTTTTTGTTGGCTCTATAATTTGCACAGCAACATTTGTTATCTACGAGTTTTGTACTTGCACTAGAATTATAGTGGCACTTAAAACCTGATTTGTCAAGTATGTAATTACACTTTTATTGATGGTTCGCAAAAAAGAGACAATTACACTGTCAATACCGTCCGGCACTAAGGAGCAGCTAGAGTCGATCGCCCTTCGCCTCAATATCAAATGGGGCAAAAGTCCCAGCGTATCGGGGTTATTGGTGGCGATCGCCCAACAGCAAGTCGCAGTCGGCGAACCTTTCGCCCTCAATCCCTCGCAAGTTGCAGCCTTGCAGCAAGCCACTAAACTGCTTGTTGATTCAGGCGGTCTGGCAAACGCTGAAATTCTGGCAGCATTAATGTTAGATCGGGGCAAACTCGATGCTCCCCTGCGTCAATCACTTCTGCAACTGGTCAGCCAACCTAACGAAGGATGGCGTCCCCGCGCAGATCAGCTCATTAATACTCAACAGCCATTTCGCCTTCTTTATCGCAATAACCAAGGTGAGGAGTTAGAGTACACTGTGCGATATGCCCAGGTGTCTTTTGAGGAAAAACGCTTTTACCTCAACATTTGGTGTGAAGAGACTGATGACATCAAAAATCCCGACTATCCCGAACTCATCCACAACCGCTGCCTGCGCTTCGACAACATCAAAGCGATCGTCCCTATCAGCGGACAGTGGCGGTGCGAAGGCTTAGATTATCTGAAAGTGTACTTACACTTCCGAGGTGGAATGATCAAAGCCTATGAACGGAGAGTGGACAAGGATATTCAGGATGAAGTCTTAGGAGAGGGGAAAACTAAGGTGCGACAAGTCGTGCGGCACATCTCCAATCCCTTCTGGCTGATTCGGGAGGTATTCCGTTACGGCGAAGATTGCGTTATTGTCTCGCCCCAGAAAGTGCGCGATCGCTTCCAACAAAAACTGATGGCCCTCTGCCGCCAGTACGACATCGAAATCCGCGATTAGCCGTTCCCCGAAAAACACACGAGGACTCAAGACGTAATATCGTCTCCCGTCGATTGACAACGATCTGATCGGTTCGTAGTGTGGACTTTAGTCCGCAATCATCAGCGGACTAAAGTCCACACTACGAACGAACTGTTTTTGTTACGACGATCGATCGAACATGATATAACTCCAAAAAAAAGCAGCCCGTAACAGGCTGCAAATCGAAAAAACCGTTGTTTTGTTGGAGGAGAAAACTTTTAAATCGAATTCAAATTGCCGTTATATCAAGTCTTTTGGACTCCGGCGGGCGATCGGCTGCCAACCAATTTCGCCATCAGAATCTACCGCTGACTCACCTTACCATCAGAACAAAACTGCAAATACTTGTTACGCTGCTGCTGAAAGTTCGTTGACAATTTTCACCCGGCCTCTGAGCACTGCCCGCAACAGGCGGTTGACACAGCATCTATCTTCGTCATTCAGCGACTCGTCTAAGGTGGCGGCCATCAAACCGTAGCGATCGGCTAATGTCAAAACGCCTGTGTCGGTTACAGAAGCGAGGATTTCAGAGATAGCGCCGGGGAGGAGTTGTAAAGCTTTCATGGCAGTGCGGTTGAATTCGATATATTCATAATCCCTTGGTTTCCTCAAAAGATCGGTGATATTAAGTAGGTTCCGCAGGTGATTATTTTGGATGAAAGCAAGTGATCGGAGTAGAGTAAATGTGTGACACGAATCACAGCACTACAGCTGCGGCAGGTAATTGCATCCCAGCCTAACCTTTGGTAGAACGCGGGATTGATGGCGTTTCGCTAAAATGATTTAATCTCTCAACCAGTTGAAATTTTACCCCTGTACCGAAAATGCTTGATTTTCTGAATCCCATTTTGGGCCGCAAGCCCGATCGCATCAAAGCCAATGTTGAGATTTACACTTGGCAAACCTGCCCCTACTGCATCCGCGCCAAAACCTTACTGTGGTGGAAAGGCGTAAATTACACGGAATACAAAATTGACGGCGACGAAGCTGCTAGAAAAGCAATGGCCGATCGCGCTAACGGCAAGCGCAGCGTGCCCCAAATCTTTATTAACAACCAACACGTCGGCGGCTGCGATGACATTCACAAACTTGATAGCGATGGAGAATTAGATGCGCTGCTAGCTCAACCAGCAGTTTAAATACTGTTCATAAAAGGTTTGTAGTAAGGACTTTAGTCCTTAAATTCTCAAATAAAGGACTAAAGTCCTTACTACGAACCTTTGGCCTATGAGGTTCGTAGTAAGGACTTTAGTCCTTAAATTTCCCAAGAAAAAACTAAAGTCCTCACTACGAACCTTTGGCCTATGAGGTTCGTAGTAAGGACTTTAGTCCTTAAATTCTTAAAGAAAGGACTAAAGTCCTCACTACGAACCTTTGGCAAATTTACCTAGATTGTCTTGCCGCCATTTAGCATCTGTACGCCTATTTGTTTGCAATTCTAAGACCCGAATCCCGTTATTAGGCAGCGAAAACAGTTTTTCTTTTAACTGTTCCCAATCGTCAATTATCTCGTGTTCCACGCCGTAAGTTGCACACAATTGAGCAAAATTGATATCCTGGGGCGTAGCAAAAAACTCTTCAAAGGGCGGGTCAAATTTAGCAACCGGCAACATCTCAAAAATTCCGCCGCCGTTGTTATTAATTAAAATAATAGTCAGATGACCGACAAATTTATTTTTAATTAAAAAACCGTTGGTATCGTGCAAAAGTGTTAAATCACCTGTTAACAAAATACTGCTTTGATTGCGGTGGGCTACTCCTAATGCTGTTGACAGCGTACCGTCTATGCCGTTGGCGCCCCGATTGACGTAAGGTTTTATTTGTAAGTTGTTCGGTTTCCAGAAAAACTCGACATCTCGGACGGGCATACTGTTAGCAATAAATATTGGTGTTTTTGGTGGCAATATTTGGGAAAGCAGCCAAGGAACTTTTGGTTCGATTATGCTGTTGATTGTTGCAAGTTTTTCGTCAATTGTTTGTCTGACTTTGGTTTCTGTTTTGTGCCAAAGTTCGAGGTATTCGTGGGATGGAGAGGTGAGAACCCCCCCTAGCCCCCCCTTGGTAAGGGGGGGGATTTGAGGGGAGTTTGACTCAGAGGTGAGAACCCCCCCTAGCCCCCCCTTGTTAAGGGGGGGGACTGGAGAAGAGTTTGACTCAGAGGTAAGAACCCCCCCTAGCCCCCCCTTGTTAAGGGGGGGGACTTGAATTAATATCGTTGCGAGGTTTTCTATGGAGGTTCGCAGGTGTATTGTTTGGCCGTGTAGGGGATCGAAGTTGTGGTGGCTGGGGTCGATTATGTAGCGCTTGGGTTGGGTTTTTTCTAGCCAGTTTCGCAGTTGTTTGCTTGTGGGTAAGTCTCCGATTTGAATGGCGATTTCTGGGGTTAATTTTTCTGCTAGTTCGCGGTTTCGCAGGATGATATCGTAGGTGGAAATTAGATAGGGGTTGAGTTGGGCGCGGTTTCTTAAGGGGGATAATCCTTCAGCTAAGACTGGCCAGTTTAATAGTTGGGAAATTTGCCCGATCGCACTACAATACTTTTCTGCATCTTGAGGCTGGGCTACGCCTGCAATAATAATCCCTTTGCTGCATTCGGGCCATTTTCTGACTGTACTTCTTTCTCCCCCCCTTAACAAGGGGGGGCTGGGGGGGGTAGAGGTTTCTCCCGCAAAAATGGGTTCTACTCCAGCAAAGAATTCTTGGGGATTAAATTGTGTTTCTAAGGATTCTACCGCAGAATCGGGAATGGGTACCAGAGGATCGCGCAGGGGAATGTTGAGGTGCACTGGGCCTGGTGTGGGAAAGGTCGATCGCTCGATCGCATACACCATCATCTGCCGCACATAGTCTAGCATCCCTATGGACGCAGCAGGGATGGCTAATTCGGCTTGCCAGTTGGGATAATTGCCGTATAGTTTAATTTGGTCGATCGCTTGTCCGGCGTGACAGTCGCGCAATTCGGGGGGTCTATCTGCTGTGAGAATTAGCAGCGGAATTCGACTTTCTCTCGATTCGATAATCGCCGGATAAAAGTTGGCTGCTGCTGTTCCAGAGGTACAAATTAGCGCAGTTGGTACACCAGATTTTTTGGCAATTCCTAAGGCGAAAAAACTGGCGGATCTCTCGTCAAGTATGGGGATAGTTTCTATTAACTTATTCTCGGCGAAGGCTATGGTTAGCGGGGCCGATCGCGAACCGGGACAAATTACGGCTGTTGTTAGTCCCAGTCGCTGCAATGTCTCGGCTATTATGGAAGCCCAAAGAGTGTTTGTGTTGCGAAAGTCAAGCATTTTGTTGTTTTGGCGATCGATAATATTTTATGACACATAACGGTTCTCAATCAAAGCTCAAGAAACCGGGTTTTTTCGAGATTGAGGGTTGCTGGCAATTATTGGGTGAAAAACCCGGTTTCTGGCCACCCATGTCTAAGTCTTAAATTACCAAATTTGTCCCCACCTACTTATGAGATATTCCTAAACTAAAGCATTTAAAAGTGCTTGCAGTTTCAGTTGAATTTCTGCTAGTTCTTTCTCGGGTTCAGAACCTGCCACAATTCCAACACCAGCATGGAGTATAGCCCGAGATCCATCGATTAATGCCGATCGAATGCCGACAGCAAATTCGCCGTTACCAGTGCGATCGATCCAGCCCAGGGGTGCTGCATACAAAGAGCGATCGCAGCTTTCGCCGCCCCGAATTTGCTGTAGGGCAATATCCCTCGGTACGCCCGCCACCGCTGGCGTTGGATGCAGTTGCGCTAAAACTTTCAACAAGTGAATATCTGGGGGAATTTTTGCCGTAATGGGTGTCCACAAATGTTGAATGTTGGATAGTTGCAGCAGTCTCGGTAGCGGGGAAAAGTCGGGATGGATGCCGAGATGCGACAGGCGATCGACTATAAAGTCAATCACAGCTTGATGTTCTCGAATATCCTTTTCGCTGTTGAGTAAATCTTTCCCTAAATTCCCATCTTCCGCTTCAGTTTTTCCCCTCGGTGCAGAACCGGCTAAAGCATCTGCGATCAACTGATTGTTGTGAATGCTAATTAAGCGTTCTGGACTGGCACCGATAAAATTTTGACCTTTGCCGTTACTGGTAGAAAATACGTAGCAACCTGGATAGGTTAGGCGCAAATTATTTAAGGAATCTATTACGCTAAAAGGTGTTTGACCAATGACATTTACGGCTTGGGACAACACAATTTTACTGAAATATTTAGACTCGATTAATTCTAAAGCAGACTTGACCGATGTTTTGAATTGAGCCGCATCATTCATAGGAATTTGTTTTAAACATATCGAGCTTTTTCCAGCATTTTTTATTGTTTTGTAGTTCAAAGAGGCAATTTTATTAAATCTTTGGAAGATATTTTCAGTAATAATTTTAACATTTATATCTCTATTAATGATGGCATTTGCGACAATTATGCAGCTATCTTTCAGGCGAGTAATCTGCCACTTTGGTAAAAATACGGTACCGGGGGGAAAGTAAGAATTGGTGGCGACATTCTCATCAAAAAAAGCAAAGCTACAAAAAAAGTGCGGCCCGCTAAATGGCAAACGTTCCGTACCGATGGTAATTGTCCGGGCTAGACAAGATTGAATAAAATTTTGAGCGAGGGCAAATCGATCGCTTCCTGCTACTGTAAGATGGATGGCAGAATCTAGGGCGGCGATCGCAAAACTGTTGCCGACAATGGGGTCTCTTTTTTCAAAATAAAAGTGTCTGTCATCGGGTGTGGCAATTTCTTGCAGTACCGCTAGCGGATCGACGGGGGAAATTTCCTGAGAAATACTAACTATTTTTGTTTGATCTTTTTCGGTTAAAGACTGCTGGCAATCTAACAGCAACTGATGCAGTTGATTGCGGTCTTGCAAAAGATTGGCGCGGTGCGGTATTACTGTCATGAAATCGAGAATAGCAGATTTGTCAGAAAGAGTGCGGTTTTGTCCCGCTATAATCCCTATTTCGATCTAACCACGCTCGGGCGATCGCCAAACATGACCTTTCGAGTTTCCCGACAGTTTGGGCACGCTGCGGGCACAAAACAGACGATCGCGCGATCGATCGAAACATTTAGACACAAAACTTTAAGATTGAGAGGGCAAGTCTCCCCAAAAGGCGATCGACCCCGCTGTTGTTTGCAGGCGGGCATTCCCGGGCGTGCGATCGCCCGCAAAGGCTATCAACGGATGCCGGAGGCGCACTCAAGCGGAGACTTAGCAGACATTCTTCACCAATAAAATTGTAAAATTACCAAGCTGCTATCAATTGCATCAAGTTTGTGTAATGACAACAAAGATAATTGAGCTCTCAAATAGTAAATTGTGGCTGGCGGCAATCAAGCCGCCCATGTACAGCGTTGCAGTGATTCCTATTTCTGTAGGAACTGCCATTGCTTTTGCCGAAACTCAAACGATTAATTCGTCAATTTTTTCGACATTTTTAATCTCAGCCATTTTAATTATAGCATGGCTGAATCTCACGAATGATGTATTTGACTCAGAAACAGGGATAGATAAAAATAAAGCACATTCCCTAGTCAACTTAACCGGAAATAAAGCTTTAATTTTCTGGCTTGCCAATCTATTTTTAGCAATCGGAGTGTCGGGAATATGCGGTATTTCCTGGTGGCAAAAAGACCCAACAGTAATTTTGCTAGTAGTTTTGTGCTGCGCCCTGGGCTACACATATCAAGGGCCGCCGTTTCGTTTGGGATATCAGGGTTTAGGGGAAATTATCTGCTTTTTTACCTTCGGGCCGTTAGCTTTAGCCGCTGCTTATTACAGTCAAACTCAAACTTGGTCTGCTACTAATTTTGCAGCTTCGGCAATGGTGGGAATTACTACGAGTATTATCTTATTTTGTTCCCACTTCCATCAAGTTGATGACGATTTGGCGGCGGGAAAAAAATCGCCGATTGTCCGAATCGGTACGAAAAAAGGTGCACAATTGTTGCAGTGGTTGTGCGGCAGCGTTTATGCTTTGACTGTGCTATTTGTGGCGCTGCGAATGTTCCCAGTTTGGACGCTGTTGATTTTTGGGAGTTTGTTTTTTGCGATCGACCTTTGCCGCCATGTCGCAGACTATCACGACCAACCCGCAAAGGTCAGCAACTCTAAGTTTATCGCAGTGACGCTGCATTTTGCGAGCGGTTTGCTGCTGGCGCTGGGGTTTGTGTTGTAGTTTGGGCGATTATCGAAAATTTCGGTAAAATAGAAGTATGGTTTGCAGTCAGGACTTTAGTCCTTTCACTAAGATTTTAGTCAATAAGGACTAAAGTCCTGACTGCAAACAGTTTGATCTTGAATCACCAACAAGGAGAAACAAATCATGAGTACGCCAGTAGAAATTAGCCCAATCCTAACCCTAGAAGAAATTTTCAGTCTGTATCCTGATGAGTGGGTGCTAATTGCTTACACTGAATTAGATGAGGATTTGAGTGTAATTCGAGGTGAAGTTTTAGCCCATGCAACAGAACGCGATGAAATTTATAGTAAGCTGTCATTAAGAAATGGAAAATCGGTGGCAATAGAATATACTGGATTGATACCTGACAACCTAGTAATGATATTGTAATAAAAATAGGAGCTTAATGGTGTAGATGAACAAATCTAAAAAATATCAATTTCACTATTCTTTAACTGGTAACAAAAATCAGTCACTAATTTTATTACTCCACGGATTTACCTGCGACAGTCAAGACTTTGACCAAATCATTTCCTTATTATCTCAAAGTTATTGTTGTCTCGCTGTTGACCTTCCCGGTCACGGAAAAACCAAAGTCACCGGCGACGAAAGTTGCTACAATATGTCAAATACAGCCCAAGCATTGATCCACTTATTAGATAATTTACAAATAGACAAATGTTTGTTGTTGGGCTATTCAATGGGCGGGCGATTGGCGCTGTACATGACATTACATTTTCCAGACAGATTCGAGAAAGTCGTGTTAGAGTCAGCTTCTGGGGGATTGAAGAGTGAAAAAGATCGATCGCGCAGACGACAAGCCGATTCAGAAACAGCACAAAACCTGGAAAATAGCAACATCAAAGATTTTATCTTAAACTGGTACGATCGCCCTTTATTCAAATCCTTAAAAAAATCTCCCAAATTCGAGAAACTCATAGAAAGCCGCTTAGCCAACAATCCCTTAGAATTAGCTAAATCGCTGCGCAACATGGGAACCGGCAACCAGCCCTCTCTGTGGGAAAAACTCGCCCAAAATCAAATCCCCATTCTCTTGCTAGCGGGAGAAGATGATGATAAATTTCAACGTATCAATGCAGAAATTGCCAGCTTGTGTCCGGCTGCTACTCTCAAGATTATACCAAACGCTGGTCACAATATCCATTTTGAAAATATTGATGACTTTGCATCAGTTGTGAGACAATTTTATGATTAATAAAAGTTGTGCACATTCTTCTCGTAGGGTGCGCAGTGCGCACATTCTTTAGAGGTATGTAACAACCTGGAGATTTTGTGATTCACTGGTGCGCAGTGCACACCCTACCATTGATAAATCGAGACAATTTTATGATTAATAAAAAAGTAAATGCTATATAAATTAGACTTTCGCACCTATCAGCGAAAATTTAAGCGCCCGCTACAAACAAGTCACGGTATTTGGGATAATCGATCGGGAATTATCCTCCGATTGATTGACGAAAATGGTAGCATTGGCTGGGGAGAAATTGCCCCGCTGAGTTGGTTTGGTTCGGAAACTTTTGACCAAGCATTAGATTTTTGTCAACACTTACCTGCTAATATTTCATCTGAGATGATTTTTGCGATTTCCGCTGAATTACCTGCTTGTCAATTTGGCTTTGAGTCAGCTTGGGAAAATCTCAGCCAAGTAATCGAAAATACACCTCGTCAAGACAAAATTCCGAAAAATCAGTGTAGCGGTTTGTTACCCGCAGGTGAAACAGCTTTGCAGGTTTTACCAAAGCTTTGGTTGGAAGGATTTCGCACGTTTAAATGGAAAATTGGCGTTGCTGGAATTGAGGAAGAATTAACTATTTTTCAGCGGCTAATTGCTAAAATGAACGCTTTGTGCGATCGCCAAACAGCACTTTTGCGCTTAGATGCTAATGGGGGACTCACCTACTCCCAGGCTGAAAAATGGCTGGAAGCTTGCGATAGCGTGACAGCAACTCCCGACTTAGCCGCAGATATTGAATTTTTGGAACAACCGCTGCCGATCGCACAGTTTCAAGAAATGGTACGATTGAATGCTACTTACGCAACGGCGATCGCCCTAGACGAATCCGCCGCCAATCTCGATCGCATCCAAGAATGCTACACCCAAGGCTGGCGGGGAATTTTCGTCATCAAACCAGCGATTGGCGGTTCCCCATCCCAACTCGTAAAATTTTGTCAAACTCACAATATAGACGCAGTTTTCTCATCCGTATTTGAAACCAAAATCGGCAGACAAGCCGCCTTAAACTTAGCAACAAACTTATCTGTAAATAATAGAGCCCTAGGCTTCGGTACCGATAGCTGGTTCGACGACAATCAAGACACCTGGTTACAGCATCTATGGCAGAAAATCTCACAGTAAATACCTTGAATCTTCCCTGTGACTTCCCCGACAATTGGCTAATCGGTGGTGACAGCGGCGAGTTTGCTCGAATTGTCGATCGGCAATTGCAACAAATCACCCAAAATCAATCACGAGAAACACCACCCAAAATTTGCCTAGCCGAACCAGAACCCCTGCAATTTCTTGCCAGTTTCATCGCCGCCCGCGCCGCCAAATGTCAGATTTTCCTGTGCAATCCCAACTGGGTAAAAGAAGAATGGGAACAAGTCTTTGATTTAGTCCAACCAGACCTAATTTTAGAACAAAATACTGATATTAAAAAAATATTTCCCCCTCTCCCAGTCCGCGCACCATCCGGACTTCGTTTGTATAGCCGCGAATTCCATTCGCCGGGATTCAATCATTCACCCGAATTCAATCATTCGCCGGGATTCCATCATTCGCCGGGACTCAATCATTCGCCGGAATTCCATCATTCACGAGAATTACCTTCACCCGAAATTGACGAATTAGCTACAATAATGATTCCCACGGGAGGTTCCTCGGGAAAAATCCGTTTTGCCATCCACACTTCGGAAACCCTCACAGCCTCAGTCCAAGGTTTTCAAGAATATTTTCAAGTTGACAAAATTAACTCATTCTGCGTATTACCATTATACCATGTCAGCGGTCTCATGCAATTTATGCGATCGTTCACAACCGGGGGAAAACTGGCAATTGCATCATTCAAAGCACTAGAAACAAGTCAAAAATGCGATATCGAACCCGAAGAATTTTTCATTTCCTTAGTACCAACTCAACTGCAACGGCTGCTGCAAAACCCAGATACAGCTAATTGGCTGTCCCGGTTTCGTGCCGTACTTTTGGGCGGTGCTCCCGCTTGGCCGGAACTTTTGGTCACAGCTAGAAACCATCAAATTAAATTAGCGCCGACTTACGGCATGACAGAAACTGCATCGCAAATCGCTACACTCAAACCCGAAGATTTTCTCGCGGGGAATAACACTTCTGGTCAAGCTTTACCTCACGCAAAAATAACTATCCGCAGTGCTAGTGGCGAGATTTTGTGCCACAATCAAATTGGTAACATTGCCGTTGATGCTAAATCTTTAGCGTTGGGTTATTATCCTGAACGATTTGGCGATCGCCAATATTTCCAATTAGACGATTTAGGATTTTTTGACAACAATAACTGCTTAAATATCGTCGGACGCAGCAGCGACAAAATCATCACAGGCGGAGAAAATGTATTTCCTGCCCAAGTCGAAGCGGCCATTAAGAATACCAATTTAGTAGCGGATGTTGCTGTAATTGGCTTAGCCGACAAAGATTGGGGTCAAGTTATCACCGCGATTTACGTTCCTACTAATTCCGAAGTTACTGTCAAAAATCTGCAAGCCGCAATAGAAGATAAGTTGAGCAAATTTAAGCGGCCGAAAAATTGGGTTGTTGTGGAACAACTGCCCCGAAATGCTCAAGGTAAAGTCAATCGAGAACAATTACAAGAACTAGCAATCAAAAACCTTCGTAGTGAGGACTTTAGTCCGCATCAATTAAAGGACTAAAGTCCTCACTACGAACCTGCAATCAAAAACCTTCGTAGT
>NZ_JAEQCI010000064.1:33500-87964 GCF_020738565.1 Microcoleus sp. PH2017_12_PCY_D_A
CCTTCGTAGTGAGGACTTTAGTCCGCATCAATTAAAGGACTAAAGTCCTCACTACGAACCTGCAATCAAAAACCTTCGTAGTGAGGACTTTAGTCCGCACCAATTAAAGGACTGAAGTCCTCACTACGAACCTACAATAAAAAGGGTTCGTAGTGAGGACTTTAGTCCGCATAAATCCAAGGACTAAAGTCCTCACTACGAACCTGTATCTATTACTCCACGCCTAACAGCCTTCTCGTCTTCTCTGCTTCTTGTCTTTGAAAATCCACAAACTTCAACATTCGGTAAAGTACCTCTATTTGTGGCAACTTAATACCTGCTTTTTGAGCCACCCGCATCGGATTGCCAAAAATAGCCTCAACTTCCAGCGGGCGCGATTCATCGTAATCAATTTTCATGCTAGTGCGGTAAGGCTTCATTTTCTCAGTGTATTCCAGCATATGCGGGATAAAATCATCGGGAATAATGCGATCGCAACTTTTGGCCCCCGCTACCACTTCCCCCATGATTTCCTCGACTAAAATCAGAGTATCGGGATTCGCCATCAGTTCGTCGGTTCTCGCCTGCAAAATCACAGACAGCCCGTTATAAGGAATATTCCAAACAAGCTTTTTCCACCTCGATAACAGCAAATCTTCGCTCATTTTAATAGGAATGTGAGCGCGTTTAAAATCCCTAGCAATTTGGTGCAATCTATCAGTAATACCGATGGCTTTGTAGTCCTTGGCATATTCGCCCAACGTGATCGTACCGTAATCTAGGTGGCAGATATGACCGGGGCTGACTTTATAAGAACAGAGAAAACACAGCCCGCCCACCACTCGTTCTGCACCGACAATTTTAGCTACTTCCGGTTCGGTATTCAGTCCGTTTTGCAATACTAAAACCGCGCCGTTATCCTTTAATAAAGGAGGCAAAAGTTTGGGCAACAAGTGATTTTGAGTTGTTTTCAACGCGACAATTACTACGTCGCACTTAGGCATTTTGTGCGCTTCGCGGTAGGCGCGGACTTGCGGGAGGGTGAAGTCGCCTTCGGGAGACTCGACAATCAAACCATGTTTTTTGACGCGCTCGTAATCGCTTCGCAGCAAAAAATTAACTTCTAAACCAGCTTTTTGCAGTCTAGCACCGTAGAATCCGCCTAAAGCTCCCGTGCCGACTATGGCATAATTGCGATTTGTCATAAGAAGAAGGAAGAAGGAAGAAGGAAGAAGTCAGTAGTCATTAGTCATTAGTCAGTAGTCAGCAGTCAGTAGTCAGCAGTCAGCAGTCAGCAGTCAGTAGTCAGCAGTCATTAGTCATTAGTCATTAGTCATTAGTCATCAGGAAGGAAGAGGGAAGTCGGAAGAAGGAAGAATGCTTAGAACCACTCGTTTTTAAGTCATCTGTATTTCACGTTTAATTAAGTGAAACTACTTAATATCAACAACTCACAAAAAAAATTCAACTAAACAGAAATTTGACTGTCATTCCCTGCTATTATTTAAATAGTGAAGTTATCTAAAATGTCAAGTCTCAAATTGCCTCATCCACTGCATTAAGTCTTCAGATAGCTGTTTTTTAGTTCTGCTAACTGCATCGATGCAAACGTGCTTAGTGAGAGCTTTAGCCGCGCTTCTTCCTGCAACTTCCCCTGAAAATACTTGATAGGCAATTTCAAATTCATCGCGTGCAACTTGTGTGGGCGTCAATTGAATCGTCAGCCGATCGCCCGCAAACAGTGGACGATAAAAATCTACACTAGCATGAATTATCGGAAAGGCAACCTCGGAATTGCTGAAAAACGCTCTGAGATTGACTCCCGATGCTGCTAGAGATGCCTCGTAAGCTTCGTGGCACATCGCCAAAACGTTTGCAAAGTAAACTACTCCAGCAGCATCGGTATCTTGAAAGCGCACAGTGCGGGTGTAAGTAAAAGGCATTTGAGGTAGTCGCGGGCGATCGCAAATTAAAGCTAAATTTTACCAACCATCATATCGGTAAACCAGCACTTTTGCAGCAGCGATAGGCTAATTCAGCAGGCACGAATTTTTGATATTCTCAAACTCGCCCTCCTCACTCCTTCCACTTCCCGTGCTTTCTTAACCTTTGTTTTTAATCAACATCACGTCTATAATCTTGAGGGCAACTTCTTCGGAAAGATCCAATGCACAGTAAAGATCGTTCAAAAGTTGTTCTTCTTCTTCTGAAACCTCGCCATCTGCTAAAGCGATATCAGTTGTCACAGCAAAAACTGTTTCTTTAAGTTCGTCGGGAAGTGTTGCCAAAGCCGCATTAAACAGTACCTGAACTCCTTGTCGTTGCAAAATGTTCAGCAGGCGATCGAGCATTTTTCGCATCACATCATCTGGATAGCTGCGGAAAAGTTGCATCCGAGATAGTGTCATGCTAATCGCTTTACTTTCGCTGTCATTGATGTAACCGTCGGCTGCTACGGCAATTAGCGCGATCGCCGCAAATGCTTCGGCAGGCCCTAACGTGACATCAGTTTGTTGGCGAGTCTGCGATACTTTGTCAAATAAACCCATAATACTTTCCTCATTTTTTAGTAGTGGATTCATGGAGTCCCTATGGGCTCTGGCTTTGGAAGCTTCCTTGGCTGGGGATTTCAACAATTATATCAAATCTGCTGAGTTATTTATTATCACTAAAATTATGAAAAAATTAAGATTTTTAATTTTTGTCTTCGGCGCTGTAAGGGCGGGTGACAGTTGACAGTTGACAGTTGACAGTTGACAGTTGTCAGTTGACACGAAGGAAGAAGGAAGAAGATCGATGTGAAGAAGGAAGAAGGAAGGGTTGACAGTTGGCAATCAAAAATCTTCAATCCCCAATCCAAAATCCAAAATCCACAATCTAAAATCCTTTGACAGTTGACATTTGACAGCACTCGATCTGGAAGCAAGAGGAGAGGCTTTAAACCAATTTTTTATGGTAAAACTCGCTCTCCCAGCGCAGACAATCTACTTGTCAAACAAAGCTAAATCAGCTTTCAGAAAATCTACAAACTGCCGTGCAGTCCTTCCAGAGCGCCCGTTGCGGCGAGTTGCCCATTCCTTAGCGCGGTGTTCCAAATCCTCCACAGCGAGCTTGATGCCAGCTAGTTCGGCCAGATGCCGGACAATTGTTAAATAAGTGTTTTGATCCGCCGGTTCAAAAGTTAAAGTCAAGCCAAAGCGATCGCTAAATGAGAGTTTTTCCTGCACAGTATCCCAAGCATGAACTTCATCACCGTCGCGGGGGCGAGGCCTGTCATCAAAAAACTCTCGAATTAAATGCCTGCGGTTAGATGTGGCGTAAACTACCACATTTTGAGGCCGGGCGGTGACATTTCCTTCTAAAACCACTTTCAAGGATTTAAAAGCATCATCATCTTCCTCAAAAGAAAGGTCATCGACAAAAATAATAAACTTTTGAGGAACTCCCCGCAACTTCTCGACAATTAGCGGCAAATCTTGCAAGTCAGATTTAGATACTTCAATCAAACGCAAATTGCGAGATCCAAATTCATTTAACAGCGACTTCACCAAGGAAGACTTACCCGAACCGCGACTTCCGTACAGCAAGACGTGCAAAGCCGGATAACCTGCTAGCAAAAACTCTGTATTTTTCACCAGAGCATCGCGCTGCCAATCGCAGCAAACCAAATCTTTCAAATTTATGCGATCGGGATGCGGAATACTCGCTAACTGCCCGGAATTCCACCGAAAAGCACGATACTCGGCAAACAAACCCGTGCCAAACTGTCGGTAATATTCTGCCAAAGATTCCGCAGCGCTCGGCCATTTTTCGAGTTTTCCGTGCAGTGGCTTGTCGGCGTTTTCTGGTACAGTTTCGCAATTCCAAATCGGAGGCACTGCGTCAAGTTGACCCGCTACCCGCACCCACTTACTCAACTGCTCGCTGGTGCAGTCGTAAATATTTTGCAAGACTTCTAAATCATGTCTGGCTGCTTCCACTAAAGCAGGTGGCAGACTCGCAAAATCTGTTTGCTGAGCTAGGTGAGAAAAGGGGTTTTCGTCTTTGAGAATTTGCAAAATCAGGGAATCTTTCCAGCTCAAATTTTGAGCTGCTTGAATTTTGAACCAGTTACCGTAAGCTACCTGACACTCTAGACCGCTGAGTTCGCTGTGGTGGAGAGCTTGCAGCAAGTCGAGAAAAGCTTGACCCGGGGGGGTTTTGAGGACTGATTGATACAGCAGCAGGGATGCTGCTTGGCGTTGGAGGTAACGGATTTGGGCGATCGCACCAGAAGTTAGGGCTGACATAATGGCAATTGTATAACAGTTAGATATCTTGACTGGGTTTAATAAATTTTCTAACAATTTGTGACCGCAATCGCAGCTATCGCTGTATAAATTGAGATGCACTTGTGAAAATTGGGGCATTAAAAATGAGTTTAGGTACAGCAGCGGCGATCGGCTACGGCGTTTTGACACTGATTGGCGGCATCATGGGTTACATCAAAGCCAAAAGCCAAGCCTCGCTCATTTCGGGCATCGTTAGCGGTTCGCTGCTGATTTTTGCCGGCACCGCCCAACTGATGGGACAAACTTGGGGTTTAACATTAGCAGCAGCAATTTCGGCTGTTTTAGTAGTAGTTTTTGTTTTGCGGTTGGTCAAAACTCGCAAGTTTATGCCCGCTGGGATGCTGATTTTAGCTAGTTTGGCGTCTTTGGGCGCGATCGTTTACGAACTTAGCGGTCAATCGATGTTAGGTTTTTGATTTGAGATGTTAGATTTTAGATTTGAGATTTTAGATTAACTCCACAGCATTTACTGGGAGATTGAACTAAAGTCAATAGATTTTAGATTTTAGATTTTAGATTTACTCCACAGATTTTACTAGGAGTTTGAACTAAAATCTAATTTTTCAGTGCGTCAATGACTTAATTTTGTGGCTTGCATAGCCTTTCTCAGAAACAGTGCGGTAAGCTAGCATTTTGCGTAATTGGTAATTTATAGCCCAATACCGTTTACTGATATAGCGCCCTGGGGGTACAATCCTATGAGAAATAGATACGGAGATTGCTTCGTTCCTCTCTTCGGACTATCTTAAGTAAACCGTATTGATTTATAGCCTTTCTCAAAAAGATGAGCTATGACTGACAGCTTATATAACCACTTAAACTAAGGAATTAGAATTAAATAACTTACAATTTTTATTGTTATTGTGGGATGTCCCGCCCGTCCCGAAAGAACGGGATCTTCTAGCCCATCCCACAAATATGTGTAAATTATTTAATTTGCGATCCTAAGAGGGCTAAAGCCCAACAACGTACCTCTTCTTTCTGATAACCGCTACAGTCATGGACGAATGAGTATATAGAAACCAGATTTTTTAACCAATGACCAATGACTAATGACTAATGACTAATGACTAATGACTAATGACCAATGACTAATGACTAATGACTAATGACTGATTCAATATACTGCTCAACTTCCCTGAGTTGCTGCCGCTGGTATTCAATCCAATCTTTTTCCGCCCCGCGCTGTTGGGGTGTCTCTTGCTGGTACCGCGCCTGCTTATCTAAAAAATTATTGTAGAACATAATCGCTTTTTCAACTGTTTGAATTGCTAGTTTGATGCGCTCTTCAAAAATTTCTAAAACCAAATTATCTAGGATTGAGCCAATCACTTTACAAGACTCTTCAAAATCGATCAAACTGATTCCCATTTTACTTTTATGAACCAGAGTTTCTACAGGATCTCTCAGCGTTTCTTTAAAAGTCTTCATATAAGACTCCGGCAAATATTTCAGAGGCTCCGTAAACTTCGATACAATCTCGCCGCCTATTGATTGCAGTCGCTCTCTAAATCTCGCTTGACTCTTGAAATCGAAGCATTCAATACAATATTCAACTTTTTCTATATCAATAGATTGTAATTCTTTAAAAATCCAATTAAGTTCATTTTCCAAAATTAATATTACTCGCTCGCTTTGATAGTCTACTTCATTTCGCAACTCTTTGTACAAATTATCTTTGTCAAAAAAACCGATAGAATCTCTTTGAAACACTTGATGGTTTTGATCCCACAAAAACCACTTATTTTTTAACTTGGTAGCTTTGTCGCTCCACGATTTGCGAACTTTAACAACAGCGTCATATTTGCCTTGTTTTCCCAAGCTGCGAATTCTCACGTCGCATCCGCTTAGTTCGCCAATTTGCTCCCAGACATCAACAGCAGATGCTTTAGCAATTCTCGGCTTGCTATTCCAGACATCCTCAGCCTGAGATACATCTTTGAAACATACGTGAACTAAGGCCTTGAGCCTGAGGGCTGATTGCTTGATTTCCTGAATACAAGGTTCCACGTCTAGACTGAGGTGGGTAGCTGACTGTTTAATCTCCACGGATTGATATTCATCTGCGAGCAATCGATCGCTAAACTGGGTAATAGCCTGCAATACCTTGAGATACTCATTCATTTCCTTTCATGCCTCCTTTCCCTAAATAGCATACAATACAGAACATCTGCCTTTTTGAATGCAAACTGAGTCAGACCATTTTAGATTTTAGATTTTAGAATTGGGAATGGGAATGACTGATGACTATCAGGGTTTGGAGCGCGGGCCTACAGTTGCATTCTTGTTTTAAACTGGTGTCACAACATGGATTATGTATTCACCCCTGCAACTGCGGCTAGACTCAATACTGGCAACCTCGTACAGCCTGCCACCAAAACAGGAAAATTGCTCCCCGCAGCTAGAGATCCGGTGACAGGCGAGTTTGTAGAGATCGCCAAAATATTTTATCCATCAACAACTACAACTCTATGCGATCGCGGAGTTTTAGGATTGCTCGCACAGTTAGGCGGAGGCGGGCCCCTACAGCCACTGATAGCTCCCGTGCACGTGACAGTCGCGCCGTTGCAGCTTGCTCAAAGTCACCAGGGGTTTCAGAAAATATACAGAATGCTTAACTGTCTGAAAATTAATTTGGCGGTGATGCAAGCGACTGCTGCTGTCATTGGTATTGGGGCTGTATCGAACACAGTTTTGTCAGCAGTAAACCTCGACCAAGTATTAAAAATCAGAGAAGAGGCAAAACATCAGAAGCTCAAAATTAAAGACGGGTTTATCGATCTCAGGCATATTCTCAAAGATAAGGGAGTAGAGGTAATTCAGCAGATTTTTAAGGTGGCTCACGACTCTAATTTTGAAATGCACCGCCAGAAACTGGTTAACGGTTACGATATTTTTTCTAAAGCTATTAAACGCTGCCAGTCAGCCCTGACAGTGCCGGATCTCAAGCTGCGGAATTCGGAAATTAATAAGGCGCGAGATATGCTGTTTGAGGCTTTAAAAATTTACGATAATCCCGGTTTGTTGGAGGGGCTGTGTTCTGCCGGAGGACTCCGGCAAATGGAATGTGTTTGGGCGATCGAGCTGGCGCTGGGGATCACGTTTCAGTTGCAGCGGGCTTACGATACGGTGAGCGATCGCCTGCTCAAACTTCAATCAAAAATTCGTCACGATCTTCTCACTGTTGTAAAAGGATGTCAATCGGAATCGGAACTAGATTTTTTATTTCCTGAAGTTACCAGGATTCTCGGTCACGATCTAAGTGTAATAGAATTTTGGCAAAACGAGGTAGATTGGATGCAAACTTTGTCTCCCAAAGAGCAGCACCAGTTAGCTAGTTTAGATAAACTCAGCGGCGAGCATCATATAAAAAGCAGCATCCACACGATATTCGCGGTATTAACTGCGGAACCTTCACTTTATCAAAGTTTAAAGCAAAAGTCTCACTTTCTATCCTTGCGCGACCAGCTAGCCTTCGCCCTGAAGCCGGAACTGCGCCGGGGATACGAATTTTATGTGTGCCAGCAGGCGATCGCAACTGGGTATTCAGCTTTAGCTGCCTCTAACTGGCAAGAAATATCCGATTTAACTGTGGCTAACCTCTACTACTTTTTCCAAAGTCGAGAGGATTCAACTGAGAGTTATCCCGCTGAGGACGAAATAGAAACGCCTGCTTGGCACTTTCCCAAATTCTTAGAAAAAGAGCTGAATTACAGCAATTAATACCAATTTAAAAAAAAAATGCAACAGTATTCTTGTTCCCCCCCGCTGCCTTGCGGGGGGCTAGGGGGGGTGGAAGAGTGTTGCACGATTTTAGCAAAATGGTATAAATTAGCTATGATAAGTATTCGTAGTAAGGTGCGCATTGCGCACCCTACTGATACCTGCAATTAAATTACCTATGATAAGTATTCGTAGTAAGGTGCGCATTGCGCACCCTACTGATACCATTTTTCTTTCTCCGCTGCATGGAATAGATCCTTTACCGGAAAGGATTTTAGGCTTCCCAGTACGACTGTAAGCACAGGTGCGTCGCTGTGAGATTGTCGATATTGAGTTAGGGATTTTTTATGGCGACGCACTCTACGACTAATGACTAATGACTAATGACTTCAAATTACCGGAGCCACAACTTAATAGTATTGTCTTTAGAACCGCTAGCAATAGTTTTGCCATCGGGACTAAAAGTCACCACATAAACCTCATCGGTATGTCCCGTCAAAGTATTCAATAATTCTCCGGTAGCAAAGTCCCAAATTTTAATAGTTTTATCCTTGCTCCCGCTGGCAATAAAATTCCCATCCGGGCTGATAGCAACCGAGACAATATCGTCAGAATGTCCCTTGATCGAACGAATTAAATCTCCTGTTTCGAGATTCCAGATTTTAATACTTTCATCGTAGGAACCGCTAACAATTGTCTTGCCATCCGGGCTGACAGCAACCGATCTTACCGCGTCGCCGTGTCCCTCAAGAGTTTTCAGCAACCTGCCCGTTGCTACATCCACAATTGTGATTTTTTTATCCTTAGAAGCGCTAACTAAATTTTTGCCATCGGGAGTGAAAGCAACAGAATAAACAAAATCTGTATGGTCTGGTAAATTATAGATCAAATTGCCAGTTGCTGCATCCGAAATCTTCGTGGTTTTGTCTCCGCTGGCGCTAGCAACGACCTGTCCGTCGGGGCTGATAGCGACTGACCACACAGATGCAGTATGATCGAGGCTCCGAGTAGCTTGCCCTGTTTTCAAATCCCACAGCATGACTCTCCAAAAACCTGTTCCTGTCGCCAGTTTCGTACCTTGTGCGTCGAAGGCAACAGACCAAATGGTGGATGAATCTCCGCCAAAAGTGCGGATCGATTTGCCTGTTGCTAAATCCCAAATTTGGATGGTTTTGTCTTTGGAACCGCTGGCTAACATTAAGCCGTCTGGACTGAAAGCAACAGCTCCAACTGCATCTGAATGCTGAGCGAAGTTTTTGACTTTGGCGTTTTTCCATTGGAGACCTGCTTGGCACTTTTCTTGTAAGTTTTGGGCGGAGGTATAGGTGCTGGAAGTTTTGGCAATTGTTGGGATTTGGCTGATGCAGCCTTCATAATTGCTTTCTTTGTAAAAAGCGTCGATTTGATTGAATTGTTGGGTTTCTTGCTGCACTTGCTGCTGTCTTTCTTGCCATTTGAGGTATCCGTAAATGCTGCCGATCGCAGTTAAGAGGGCTGCAATGGTTGCTCCGGCGAGATAAGGATTGATTTTGCGAGTTTCTTTGGGGACAATTGCTGCGCTGCTGGTGCTGGCGCTGGCGATCCTCTCCGTTGATGAGCCTCCCGTAGGGGCGGGCTGCGCTAAGGACAAATTCCCTTTTCCGTTCAAACTTACCTCTGGGGATGCCGCCGAATTTGCCTGCACTCCTAGCGGAAGAGTGCTGCTAGCTGAGCGCAGATTGGGGTTGGGGTTGCGGTGTCCTTCCAAAACTGTGGCGATCGCCTTGTACAATTTACCGAATAAAGATTTAGGCACGACTAATTCTTCGATTCTGGCAGCATCTTCGTCGGTAAGCCCTAAAACTTGCTGCAACCGTTTTAATTCCTCGCGAGTGTTGGCAGAAAAGGGATATTCTTGCTGCATGGCTTCTTGCAGCGATTGTTCGTAGCGTTCGCCTTTTTGCCTGTATTTGCGGTAAGGGTTCAATACTTCATCTTCGATCGCCTCTGCTTCTTCTGATTGCAATTCCAAACTGACGCGCAATTCTTCTAGTATTCTTCTACCGACGACTGTAATGTCACCGCGACTGCTGCTGCGCCGATCGACTTCTTCGCGATAGATGGTGAGTTTGGGTACCCGCGCGCGCGATCGATCGCCAATTTTCCGCAAATCGGCCAAAGCCTCCGCCGCCGACTGGTAGCGCTCCCGAAAATCGTAGCGCACCATATTGTCCAAAACATCGGCTAGGGCTTGGGAGCAAGTGGTTAAATGCCGCCAAACAATTTCGCCTCGATTAGAATTTTTCAAATCCCGCAGTTTCGGCAAATCGTAAGCCGGCAAACCCGTCATGGCTTGGATGCCAATCATTCCCAAGGCGTAGATATCGCTGTTAAGCTGCGGGTTGTATTGAAATTGCTCGATCGGCATATATTCCAGCGTCCCGATCCGCACAGTTACCGGTGCTTGTCTTTGAGCGATGTGAATTTCTTTCACCGAGCCAAAGTCAATCAAAACTAACTTGTTATCCGCATAGCGGCGGATTAAATTTGCTGGTTTAATATCTCGGTGAATTACTCCCTGTCCGTGTACAAAAACTAAAATTTCTAATAGTTCCTTCAGCAAAGGAATCACTTTTTCTTCGGGAACAGGTTTTCCCGGTACGATCTCGGTTGATAGCGAGTGACCGGCAATAAAGGATTCTACTAAGAAAAATTCTTCATTTTCTTCAAAATAAGCGAATAGCTGAGGGATTTGGTCGTGTTGACCGAGCTTTTCTAGAACTTCTGCTTCTTTTTGGAAAAGACGGCGCGTAGTATTAATTAATTTCGGTTCGCTGGTACCGGGACGCAGGTGCTTGACAAAGCACTGCGGTTCGCCCGGGCGGCGAGTATCTTTGGCCAGATATGTTTGTCCAAATTCTCCTGTTTCTATGACTTCAATGATTTGATAGCGTCCATCTAAAAGTTGGCTCACCATGATAATAACTTAGTTGCTCCTGGGCATTGGGAATTGGGAATTGGGAATTGGGAATTGGGCATTGGGCATTGGGCATTGGGCATTATAGAATTGGGCAAACAGGGAATAGTTTTTTCTTTCCTTCTTCCCTCTTCACATCGATCCTCTTCCTTCTTCACATCGATCCTCTTCCTTCTTCCTTCTTCCTTCTTCATCTGCCATACTTTATTTTTTCAACATCTGCAAAGCTTGATATCCCAAAAAGAAAAAACCCAAAGCACCGAGTATTGCTATGGTATCCGCCAACACATCCACTGAAACAAATTCGCCCATTGCAAGATCCTCTGACAACTGATATCTATCCTCGGCTTTTGAGTCGCTGACTTGGTGAGGGGTGTTGCCCCTTGCTGCGGTAGAGCCGAAAGATGCTCACAAATTATAGCAAAGGAGATGCTCAAAATAACTTTTTGGGCTTTTTGGGCGATCGACTAGCTTTTTGTTTTAATATTTTTTAATATTTAAGGACAGAAATTGTGCACCTAAATTTTGAGGTCAGTTCGCTTTGATATTGTTAACCCTGGTAATTTTTTCTCTCATAGTAAGTAGAGCTTACACCAAGAATTTGCGCCAATCGGTCAAAAATGCGCCTCGCACCAACAGCAGTGGGGCTCAGCAGTTATTTCCGTCGGCCGGTGACTTCCCCAAAGTTTCGGTAATCGTACCAGCATACAACGAAGCTGAGAATATTCAGGATTGCGCGATCGCCATTTTGGAGAGTACAGCCCTGTCTGCTGACAACCTAGAGGTTTTGATTGTAGACGATCGATCGACAGACGACACAAAGGCGATCGCCCAAACTCTGCAACAACAACTCAACGATCCCCGCCTCAAAATATTAGCAGGTGAGGCGCGACCTGCCAACCAATATTGGGCGGGCAAAAACTGGGCCTGCGCCCAAGCTGTTCGGGAAGCAACCGGAGACTTCCTATTATTTATCGATGCCGACGTGCGCCTCAAACCGGGGGCGATTGAAACCGCGATCGCCACAGCCGAAACTGAGAAAATAGACCTACTAACCTGTATGCCAGCGCTGGTTTGCGGGTGTTTTCCCGAGTGGTTGGTGCAGCCTTTAATGTTCAATCACCTAGCTGTTTGCTTCGATTTTACAGCGGTTAATGATGCTGCAAAAACAGATAGTGCCTTTGCGGGAGGCCCATTTATGCTGTTTAGGCGATCGGCTTACGAAAAAATCGGCGGACACGAAGCAGTTGCCGGCGAAATTGTCGAAGATGTGGAATTAGCTAGACGTATCAAACGTGCGAGTTTAAAGCTCGGACTTTATTCGGGGGCAAATTTGGCATCCGTGCGGATGTATCGGTCTTGGAGTGCATTGTGGGAAGGCTGGACAAAGAATTTGTATCTGGGTGCTAACCGCAGTTGGGGCAGCATGATTTACATGGCCGCAATTATGTTATTTCTTTATCCGATGCCGTGGTTGGCATTAGCTATTTTGCTGGCTAACGGCGAAATTGCCAACATAATTACCGATCGCCAATTAACAATTAGCAACTACCATTTGCCGATTGCGTTGTTAACTATTGGTTTATCTGCGATCGTAATTTGGTACCATTACACTTTGCGCCGTTTGGGTGCCGAAATTTCCGACTGTCCGACCAAATACTGGTGGTTGGGAGGTTTGGGAGGGACGTTAATTGCGGCAATTGCGATCGGTTCTGCGATCAAAACCGAAACAGGTTGGGGATGGACTTGGCGCGGGAGAGCCTTGCAAATTAATAATAATTAATCCCTAATTTTTGGGCTGACAAAAATTACACAGAACCTATAGGTAGGGTGCGCAGTGCGCACCTTACGACACAGAACCTATAGGTAGGGTGCGCAGTGCGCACCTTACGACACAGAACCTATAGGTGCAGTGCGCACCTTACGACACAGAACCTATAGGTAGGGTGCGCAGTGCGCACCTTACGACACAGAACCTATAGGTAGGGTGCGCAGTGCGCACCTTACAGGGAAGTCAACTAATCCCCATTTCCGCATAGACAAAAGCAGGTACGCGCTTGTAAGCAGGCGTGCCCGATCGCGTTTCAATCTCTGGGTGAAAAATCACATTAACTTCAGGATAAAACATCAAAGCAGCACCCGCACGAACCGCCCCGTAAATCACCTCAACATTTTCCATTTTCCCCACATTTCCCTGCACCGTAACCCGCTGGTGTTCTTGCAAACCAGCACTTTCTGCATCGGTGCGATTCATCAAAATGCAGTTGCGGTGCGGCATTCCCCGGTACTTGTCATCAATTTTGTAAACCACAGTATTGTGCTGAGAATAGCTGCGTCCAGTCATCAATGCCACAACTAAACCCCGCACCGATTCCGATGCACCAAAATCTTTGATTTCAGGTAATTTTAGCACAGGCAAAGGCGTGACAAACATCTTGGCTTTGCCGGAATCAGTGGGAAATTTGGGTTCGGTAAAAATCCGCCCGCCGATGGTAAATTCTTCTTGGGTTTCATCAATTGTTGCCATTTTTTCATAGCCGGGAATTGTTTTAGCAATCAATTGCCGCACGTACTTGGTATCTTGAAGCTGGCGCCAGTCTACCGGATAAGTGCCGTGAATTCTGCTGGCTAATTCTGTCAAAAAATGCACTTCTGAAATTAAATCATAATCTTTGAGATGAGTTTCGCCTTCATCATTGAAACGCACAAAGTTATTGCCGGATTCCACCGTTGTTTTGTAGGGATTTTCAAAGCGATTTAGGACGGGAATCACAATGGTATTGTGATGAGCCAATCCGCTAAAATGTCCCAAATTAGGTTTAGTGGCGAGGTAAATAATAGTTTCTATTTTGCCTAAAGCGCGTTTTGCCTCAGTTGAATCCGGGTTCGCCCCGTACAAGTTGCCGCCCAGACAGATTAGTGTATCGACTTTGCCTGCATCTGCTGCTTCAATGAGCGATCGAGTTTCGTAACCCTTAACAGGGCTCAGAGGACGCCCTAACAACTTTTCGAGAGTTTGTTGGATTTCTTTTTTCAGCTTCACAGTCACGCCCATAGAGCCAAATCCTTGGACGTTTGAGTGTCCTCTCACCGGCATCAATCCCGCCCCTTCTTTGCCGAGATTTCCCGTCATCAAAGCAGTGTTGGCGATGCTGAACACATTATCTACGCCATTTTTTTGTTGAGTAATTCCCATCGCCCAACCGAAGACAACTCGCTTGGAAGTGCCGATGATTTTAGCTGCGACCTCAATTTCGGCTTGGGAAACTCCGCAGGTTTTAGTAATAGTTTCCCAGTCGGTTTCGCGGGCGTGCTGCACTGCTGCTTCCCAGCCTTCTGTGTGGGCTTGCAAGTATTTTTCGTCGAGCAATCCTTGTTCGATTACCGATTTTTGAATTCCTACAAATAGGGCTGTATCGCTGCCGGGAATTGGTTGCAAATACAGCGAGGAAATATCGGAACCGGGGATGAGCGATTTGACTGGAAATGCCGGGGAACCAAACTTGACTAATCCGATTTCCATCACCGGGTTGATGACAATTATTTTACCGCCTTTGTCGCGGATTTTAATTAATTCGTTCATCAAGCGGGGATGGTTGTAGGAAGAATTGCTGCCCGCGAGTACGACGCAATCGGCTTGCTTCAAGTTTTCTAGACTCACTACCGAGGTGCGGGTGGCAAACATTTCGCTTAACCCGGTTGTTGAGGGAGCGTGGCAGAGATCGGAACAATCTGCTAAGTTGTTAGAACCCATGGCTCTCATCATCAATTGCAGCAGAAAAGCCGCCTCGTTGGAAGAGCGGCCGGAACTGTAAGAAGCTACTCGTTCCGGGCTTTTACGAAATCCAGCCTCGGCAATTTCATAGACTTCTTGCCACGAAATGCGATCGTAATAAGACGAACCAGCTCGCAAAATCATCGGAAAACTCAACCTTCCCAGCCTATCTGCTTCCCTGGAAGTTAATTGTTGGAGTTCTGCAATACTGTGCTGTTGAAAATAGTTAGTCGAGATAGCAGGTTTAATTTCAGCCGAAATTGCTTCAACACTTTTCATGCAGCGCTGAAGTTTTTCGCCATCTTCATTAGTAAAGCCTCCATTCTGCCCGCCAGTGCCCCAAGAACAAGACAAACAAGCACTTTTGTGCAGCAAAGTTTTCCAAAGTTTCGGGCCTTCCGGCGACAAAGTATGCTTTGCCCAATATTCAATTACGGGCAAACCGCCGCCGATGTCTGGCGTTTCCTCATTTTTCTCGCTAAATGGCGGAACGGGTTGGATATTTTGGGAGTTGGTGTCCATGCGGTTTACCTTTTGTTTGAATTGCGAGTTGATGCGACGTTCAGTTTATTACTCTAATTTACCGCAAATTTACCGCCAAAAAATTAATCAATAGATAGATGTTTTAATCTCAATTACACTCTTGGTTCGATCGTTCGGACTTCAGTCCTTCTTAAAAGGTTCGATCGTTCGGACTTCAGTCCTTCTTCACCCCAAAATAAAAAACTAAAGTTCTCACTACAAACCTCGAACTTCTGTTTGTATTTATGCCATCAAAATAAAAAATTAAAGTCCTCACTACAAACCTCGAACTTCAGTCCTTATTTATTCCACCAAAAGAAAGGACTAAAGTCCTCACTACAAACCTGGACTAAAGTCCTCACTACAAACCTGGACTAAAGTCCTCACTACAAACCTGGACTAAAGTCCTCACTACAAACCTGACTAAAGTCCTCACTACAAACCTGGGTTATTTCCTCTTATTTTACAAACCGGGTTTATTTCCTCTTATTTTACAAACCAGGTTTACTTCCTCTTATTTAACGACTGCTTGCCAAACCCAAGACAAAGCAATCGATCGCCCTCAGCGACATTCGGGTCATTCTGCAAATAATCCCCCAACCACTCGCAACTCCGAGCAATCATATTATTTAGCTCCAAATTCTCCACAGGCAACAGAATTACAGTCCGATCCCTGCTAGCAAAAGCTAGAATTTTGCTGTCAGAACTAAAAGTAACGCTCAACACCCGATCGCTCGATTCCAAAGTCTTCGATAGCAGCGCCTGCTTGCCGTCAAAATTCCACAGCTTAACAGTATTTCCCGCACTCGCCGCCGCAATCAACTTGCCGTCTGGGCTGAAACTCACGCTTTCCACAGTATCGCTGTGGTCGAGTTTTTCAGTTAAATTTGCCGCCTTACCATCAAAAGCCCACAAGTAAACTTTTTTGTCAGCACAACCAGCAGCAACAGTCTTACCATCTAGACTGAAACTGACATTTCTTACACTGTCTGCGTGATCGAGAGATTTCAGCATCTTCGCCGATGTACCGTTAAATTGCCAGAGGTAAACTCTCTTTTCTCCAGCCGTTTCAGCATCATTTTGTGTTCCACTTGCCTTATTCTCAGCAGCGGTAGCAGTAGCAATAGTTTTGCCGTCGGGGCTGAAACTAACGCTAATTACTGGATTGCTGTGATCGAGTTTTGCAAGCAAAGTTGCTTTAGTACCGTTCCAGCGCCAAAGGTACAATTTGCGATCGGCACTGGCGGCGGCAATTATCTTGCCATCCGAACTAAAACTCACGCTTCTTACAATGCCGCTATGACGCAGAGTATCTAACAGTTTCCCGTTTAAACTCCAGACTTTCACT
The DNA here is from genome assembly GCF_020738565.1 of Microcoleus sp. PH2017_12_PCY_D_A. Taxonomy (NCBI): domain Bacteria; kingdom Bacillati; phylum Cyanobacteriota; class Cyanophyceae; order Oscillatoriales; family Microcoleaceae; genus Microcoleus; species Microcoleus sp. PH2017_12_PCY_D_A. Next base: position 50,135 of record NZ_JAEQCI010000064.1, read on the forward strand.
GTTTTGTCATCGCTGGCAGAAGCCACAGTTTTATTGTCCGGCGAAAAGCTCGTCCAGGTAACAGAATCCTTGTGACCTTCCAAGATTTTGATTAAACTGCCATCAGGATGCCAAAGTCTCACCGTATTGTCGCCGCTAGCAGATGCAATTGTTTTGCCGTCCCCGCTAAAACTGACTTTATAAACCCAATCTCCATGCCCCGATAAAATCTTATTTAACGGAGTGCTGTTGGGTTGCCAAAGTTTCACCATTTTGTCCTTACTGGCGGAAGCAATCGTGCCGTCGCTGCTGAAATTTACGGCCCTCACGTCGTCTTGATGTCCTCGAAAAGTGTTGAGCAAAGTGCCGCTGCGACTCCAAACTTTCACCGTATCGTCGGCGCTGCCGGTGACAATTTTTTCGCCGTCGCGACTGAAACTCGCGCTGACAACTGCATCGTTGTGTCCTTTGAGAGTTTTGATTTCCTCACCCTTTCGATTCCAAATTTTGGCTGTGGTGTCGGCACTGGCTGAGACGAGTTGTTGGCTGTCGGGACTGAACTTAATGCTGTAAACAATGTCAGAATGTTTGGTTAATGTTTTGGGATTAATTTGAAATTTCTGGGTTTTACCTTTGCGATTCCAAAGTTTGATAGTTTTGTCAACACTTGCTGAGGCAATTGTTTTGCCGTCGGGGCTGAAACTGACGCCGAGCACCCAGTCTTTGTGTTTGGTTAAGGTTTGCAGCAATTTTTTTGTTTCTAGGTTCCAGATTTTGACGGTGTTGTCGTGACTCCCGGAAGCTAGGGTTTTGCCGTCGGGGCTGAAACTGACGCTGGTGACGATATCGCGGTGGCCGGATAAAGTGGCGATCGCACTTTTGTCATTATCCACTTGCCAAATTTTGATTGTGCGATCGGCGCCACCAGTCGCGATCGTTTTCCCATCCGGGCTAAAACTAACACTCGTCACGATATCGCCGTGCTTGAAAGTCTTTAATAACTTACCTGATTTGCTGACCAATTTAACAGTTTTGTCAGCACTTGCCGAAGCAACTGAATTGCCATCTGGACTCACACTCACATCCAAAACAAACTTGCTGTGCTGCTCGAAACGGTTGCGTTCTTGCACCCCCGAAACTGCTTGTCTGAGCCTTTCAGCAATTTTATTTTTAGTATCCACAGGCAGCGCTGTACTTTTCAGAGAATCACTGCCGATTTTGACACTATTTCCTAACACTCCTAATTGATTCTTTTCATTAGAAAGTACCAAAGCCTCCGACGCCGAATTTAGGGCATCAGTCCGACTTGTTTCTGCTTCTTGCCGCGCGCTTTCTGCTAATTTTGCTTGCTCGAATCCTATCCAAGAAACACCTCCGAGTACCAGCACTCCTAGAATCGCCGCCCGCAATTGCCATCTCCGACTTTGATAAAGTTGAGCTTCCGCTTGGTGCTGTTTGTCTCTAGCTAAGCGCTGGTTTTCTCTAGCTTCCGACAGCAAAGCATCTCGCTCTCTGTCTTTACGAATTTGTTCAATTTCATCTCGGTTAATTTGGTTTTGCTTGCGGAGTTCCTCGAATTCTGCCTTTTTATCTAATTCCTGCTGCTGGCGGATGAAGCTAACTAGATAGTCGTGAACGAGCTGATAAAGCTCTGTCGGCAGTTCCGTCCACCGAAAAACTAAACCGGATTTGACTAGCAGTTCTAAGACTAAATCTAATTTGTCAGTTGCTGCAAATATAGCCAAATCCGAGGCTAATTCGGCGCGGGTTTTTAGGGGTCGAATCTCATCTTCATCTGTGAGAAAATACAAAATTCGGCGGGCAGCTCCTTCATTTTCTGGCCCGCAATCTTTGATGACTTCTTCGAGAAATCTTTCGACTAATTTTTGTTGCGGATTTTTGCCCAGTTCCTGATATTGAGTTAAAGTTCTAATGTCTTCTTGTTGGAGTTGAGCGCCCACAAGTTGCAGTTCGATCGGGCGGACTTCTCCCAATTCTCCAGCTAAATCTTTGACTAATTCTTCGATCAGCTCGGGTTCTAAGTAAAACTGCGATCGTTCAGTTAAAGTACGAATTACCGATCGCGCATCGCCCTGGGAAAAATTACCCAAATAAAACAGAATATCTTTGCTGAGAATGTCCGCCAAAATATCATTTTTGATCAATTCTGTCGGGTTTTTGGGTCGGGCAAATTCCAGCAAATAGTGCAGGTAATCTTCCCGCAAAGACAGGACGACTTTTAAATACTTGATTGTCAAGCATTCCCGCAAAAAATCAAAAAATATCTGTCTTTCCGCAGGCTCTTTCCACACGAAAAAGAATTCTTCAAACTGGTCAAATATCAGAACTGTCACTAGATGTTCTGAATTTGTTTGCAACTCTTTGATGATTTTTTCGTATTCGATCGCCTGTTTTTCGACAATTACTTCTACAGGCTGTGACTGCTCAATCCGATCCTGATTGATTCCAACCGAGCCGCCGTTGAATTCTTGCCGCAGATTGCCGTTGACTGGGCCTGCTGCGGTCAAATCTCCCGAAGCTTCTCCCGGTACTGCATCGAAAATTTCCGGATCGAATATTTCAGCTTTTCCGGCAGATAACTGTCTGGTCAATTCCCGCGGCCAGTTGTTATAAACTTGCAGCACTATCGGCAAAACAGTCCGCATTTCGATCTTTTTTTGCTTGAGCGCGGGCACTAATCCCCCGGTGACAATTGAACTTTTGCCAACTCCAGACTGACCGTAAATTACTGTCAGTTTGTCCGGGGTATTGTTCATCCTATATATCAAGCGGTTGAGGTCTGCTTCTCTGCCGGAAGCGGTAATTTCGTCAGCAATAGTAGGAGCGGCGGCAACTGTTTCGGCGGGATTGATCGCTTCTCTGTGCGGCTGCAATTTTCCGGCTCCAATAAAAGCTCGGAACCGATACGTATGTTCTACCGATCGATAATCTTGCTTGAGCTGAAATGCTTTGAGATATTCTCCCCGCTGAAAATAAAATCCTCGCAGCATTTCTAAAACCCGCAAATACAGTTGCGGGTTGTAGCAAGCTTCGGTTTGCGATCGAGCTAGCTCTAAATGCGCGATCGCCTCCTCAACCTCGCCCAACTCGCTCTGGGCCTCTGCTAAAATTAACAAATACAAGCCTTGATGCTGCGATTTTAGAGGCGTTCCGTGTCCCGTTGCTTCAAATTTTGAGTTGAGAGCTTGCAGGGCGACTAAAGCCCATTCTTTCGCCCCTTGCCAATTCTTTTGCTCTAAGGCTACTCTAGCCAAAAAGCCGTAATCTTGAGCCAAATTAACTGTTGAGTTTTCCATATTTTCATGTAACCTCCGAGCTTTGAGAGCTAAATTCCAGAGTGCATCCCAATCTTCTAAATGCTGCAATACTTCGCCGAGTTGATTGATGAATATACCGACGAGATCTGGCTGTCCCGCGCGTTCGAGAACATCAATACATTGCTGAAAATAATTTTTAGCTTCCGTCCAGTAAGGACGGTTGCCGCTGCGGTGCTTTTCTGCTTGGAAGCGGTAGCAAAGACCGATGTAAAATACTAGAATTCCCTCTAATACTGGTGCAGGGTGAACGGTAAATAACAAATCGCTAAATTCTGTTTTTGGGCCGATAAATGCTACTTGATACTTCCAAAAACTGAGACTTTTTTGATACAATTCAAGAGCCGCATGGATGCGGTGACAGGCATATTCGTCTCGGGCTCGAATAAATTGCAAGCTTGCTTCAATAGCTGGTTCTAACCTGATGTTGCAAGTTTGCAAGTCTTGTCTCGCCGACTCTAATTCAGCTAAAGAATTGGCTCCGAGAATGGCAGAGTTACTTAAACGCCATTTGCCGCTTTCTAAAATCTTAGCAAAAATGCGATCGCAACTTTTGCCCAAAAAATCCACCAACTCGTCTGGGCCGAGTACAAATTCAACGCTTGTCGTCCAAGTTTCGATATCTGTGACTAACCGAATCAGTTTTTTTAAGATTTTGTCTGTCACCCACAGCACCACTGGGAAGGGAAAATTATTGCGAAATTCTTCCCTGACGTAGTTGGTAGATGTCAACACGCGATCGATCGCACTTACCGACTCCAATCCAAACACCATTAAAGCTTGGGGGTGGCTGCCGTCAAGTTCGGTTTCGATCGTCGTGTACAGAGTTTTAACAGATTTGGGGAGGACAATTTCTCGAATTTCGACATTAGACTGCTGCCGCAATTGCCGTACAGTTTGCTCTCGCATTGCACTGTAATTGCACCGCACCAAAATCAGCGAAAATTGCCCCTGAGACATTGAAAGAGTCCGGGAGAGAGTTTGCAGCGCACTTTTGTTTTGCTCTGCTGCGGTGTCTTGGTGGCAGTGCGAATTAACCATAATATTTGAAAATCCTGATAGATGTAGATGCTTTCAGTTGACAGTTGACAGTTGACAGTTGACAGTTGATACCAATTTAATGGGTCATTGCATATATCTCGATCCCCCTCGCATCCCCCTGGTTGAAGGGGGACTTTGAGGATATTTCTTGTCCCCCCCTCCCACCAGGGGGGTTAGGGGGGATCGGATTCGGGAGTAGCCTCTAACATCACAATTATTCAGAGTTCTATTCTCTCTCTGTGTCCTCTGTGTTCTCTGCGATTAAATCATTCCTATGCAACGGTCAACGATATAATAAATATAGCCTTTCTCAAAAAGATGAGGTATGCCTGACAGCTTATATAACCAATTAAACCAAGAGGGCCCAAGCCCAACAACATACCCTATATTTTTGAGAACGACTATATATTTCTCGTTACTAAACCTAAAACTCGTAGAAAGTCGGTTTCTAGCTGCCCGTACCTCAGCTCTGAAACTGTCCGATTCTTTTAAGCGCCCTTAAAGCATACCCCAAAAAATACATACTCTGTTATTATCATAATCTCAGGAAAATCCACCGGATTTTACTGATTTTTTTTACCCTCGGCGGCTCACATTCTCCCGAGCAAAAAAGTCGATCGCCAAAAATCCCACAAATCCGATGCAGTTATTCACAGACGGCTGAAATCTTGCATTCCCTGCTTTGCTGGCCCCTCGCCGCACTGAGATAAACTACGGGCGGCGGTTCCTCAATGACAACTTGCACATTTTCGAGCACATTTTCGAGCACATTTTCGAGCATAAATTTATCAATCTCCATATCTAAATTAGTAGCTGAAAAATCAGGTCGATCCCAATCTTCGCTTTCTTCAATGAGGATTGTTGTGGTTGGTGCCGCCATCTCTAAATCAAGCTCATCACCTAAATTAGACACTTGCTTATTTGGCTCGATTTTCTGACTGGTATCGGCGGCCAAACTTTGAGTTGTATTGGCAATTAGTACGATCGGCAGTGCTACCATTGCACTTATCCTTTGTCGCGCCGTGCTTTTCCTCATAATCTCCTCCTAGTATCAACTAAATTTTGGTGCTGCTATAAATTCAAACATCCGCCACTACTTGACTGCGCTGCTATTAATTAATAATCGCTTATTTTTCGACAAAATATACCCCGATCTGTGACACTTCGGGGCAAGTTTGCCTGACGGAGGGTATCCGGCTAGCTCTTCCCGTTTATATTGATTACTTGACATACTCACCGGCTATCAGGCGCGGTGATTCTTGACACTTCATCGGATGATGCTACCGAAGTAGTCTTACTCTTCCTCTGTGTCCATTTAGAGTCGTGGCAATGCCCTATCCCGACTTTTTGTATATTTCTCGCAGCGTTCTCATCCCTGTCTTGTTCAATGCCACAGTTTAAGCAAAGCACTGAACGAATAGAAAGGTCTAATTTCCCCCACTTAAACCCGCAGTCCGCACACACTTGGCTGGTTGGTTCCCAGCGACTAATTACTCTAAACTCACGACCAAATTTTTCAGATTTAGCCTTACACAAAGCTCGAAATTCGTACCATCCTTGCTGGCTAATTGCTCTGGCAAGTTTGCAGTTTTTGACCAGGCCCGATACATTCAAATCTTCCAAAATAATAGTTTGGTTTTCACTTACCACTTTGGTTGATAGTTTATGTAGAAAGTCTTTACGCAAGTCGGCAATTTGATTGTGTGTTTTTGCTATTTGAATCCTGGTTTTATGGCGACGTTTTGAGTCTTTCTGTTGACGTGCTAACTGTTTTTGGAGCTTGCGAACTTTTATGTCTAGCTTTCTATAGCTAGGGCTTTGGGCTTTTTCCCCGTTACTCATTACAGCAAAAGTTTTAATCCCTAAATCAATACCGACGTTTTGGTTTTGGGCGTCAATACTGATAGGTTGAACTTCTACTACAAAGCTAAGAAAATAGCGGTTGGCACAATCTTTGACGATCGTTACTGAACTAGGATATGATGGTAGCTCTCTAGACCATATAGGATTGACTATCCCAATTTTGGCTAAATAAACACCGCCATTTTCCTTCAGGGAAAAGCCACGACGGGTAAGTCTTGCCGATTGGCTGCTAGTCCTTTTTTTGAACTTTGGATAGCCTACTTTACGCCCTTTCCTCTTTCCCTTGCAAGAATCAAAAAAGTTCTTAAAAGCCGTTTCTAGATCCGCTACAGACTGCTGCAAGGAGACACATGAAACATCTTCCAGCCAAGCTCTTTCAACGGTTTGCTTTGCCCCAGTTATTACTACTTTTTGAAGCTCTGCCGATTTGGGCTTTTTATCTGACTGTTTGCATAACGCAAGGGCATCATTCCAGACTACACGAACACAGCCAAACAACTGAGCTAAGCTCTGTCGTTGTTGGTCGGTCGGATAGAAACGGAACTGATACCTTGCTTTCATTCCTTCTTGTTGCTTACTTGCTCTATTGTACTATGACTTGCTAATAAAAGCCGGAAAATTTAAAGACAATTAAAGCCGTCCTAAAAGGACGGGGCTTCAGACTCATTTATTTGGTGAAAACTCTTAAACAATCAGGTTTTCCTGTAAGTAATTTGGGAAATGAGGGCGAGTCTCTATTTCAGGCTGAAAACGGCGAAAAGTGCGATCGGCCTACAAATACACGCCAGAGAGCGTAAATAGGTACGTAGTTGGGCTTGGGCCCTCTTTATATATACGTCTCAAGAGGGACCCAGCCCAACTACATACCACATTCACAACATATATGTCAATACTTAAAAATTATAATTTTTGGTAGAATTATCGTTACCAGGCTCTTCCTGGTAACGCAGAGTGGCAAGGAAGAGCCACCAGCAAAAGTCAGACGGTTCCTACTTTGTCAAACCGTGTTCGAGAGCGTAGCGAACCAACTCAGTACGGCTGTTAGTACCAGTTTTGCTAAACAAACGGCTGACGTACTTTTCCACATTCCGCACGCTAGTTTCCAAACGGCGGGCAATTTCCTTATTCATCAAACCTTGAGCAACCAAATCCAAAACACTTTGCTCTCGCGGAGTCAAATCAATTTTGACCGACGAACTACTTTGGACGATCGCACTCCGCCCGCTCAGCAAAGACTCAATTCTCGCCATTTGGCTGGCCAAAGCAGCAATATCAGGACTTTCAGCATTGCCGCCCGTCTCCTTAGCCGCCGCGCGCCTCGCCAGCAAATTAGTGACAATTGCCACCAACTCGTCGGGATCGAAGGGCTTAGAAAGATAAGCATCGCAGCCTGCTTGATAACCTTGAATGCGATCGCCCGTCATCCCCTTAGCCGTCAAAAACACCACCGGCAAAGCCTTATAGCGGGGATCTTCCCGCACTTGCTTGAGAAACTGATAACCGTCCACCTGCGGCATCATAATATCTGAAATCACCAAATCAGGATTTATCTGCTGCAAGAGTTCCCAGCCATCCCGAGCATTACTGGCAACCTCAACCGAAAAATCGCTATCTTCCAAATAAGCTTGTACCGCTTCCCGCAAACCCGGTTCATCATCTACCAATAATAATCTTGCTGACATATCCCTTACCCTTACGTTTTACCGCTATTATCTTTTAATTTAGCCGAATTCAACTATTTTTTCACTCCATCTATAGAAGCAACTCAAAAATTTGCGATCAAACTCTTGAGTTTTGAGTTTGGTTTCGATCGAACGATTAGAAAGTTATTATAGCGGTTTTCAGTTGAGTGAATTACAGATGCTCGGCTTTGGACGCGGCGCCGTGTCCAAAGCCGTGTCAACAATCGCTTAAAACCCTTGATAACTCTCGTTTGTAGCCTCTTGCCCCATCCCCCTAAATCCCCCTACTCCCCCTAATCGTTGCGGGGACGCAAGAACACTCTTGTCCCCCCCTTATTAAGGGGGGTTAGGGGGGATCTGGCCCTAATCGCTAGACAGAATATCAGCAATACGTTTGACGTGTTTGTTGACACGACGAAAGGCAGTGCCTAAGTCTCAAGCTGTATTTCAGAGAATTGAAAACTGCTATAATTTTAAAATTCAAAACTCAAAACTCACAATTATTCTTGTCTCCTTCGGACTTAAACTTTTGAACGATCGGTCAAAATTTCATAACCGGTATCCGTCACCAATACAGTATGCTCGAACTGAGCAGACATAGCATTGTCAACCGTTACAGCAGTCCACTTGTCAGCCAGCGTCCGAGTGTACTTAGAACCCGCATTCAAAATCGGTTCGATCGCCAATGTCATACCCGATCGCAATTTCACGTTCGGCATTTCCCGGGTGCGGAAATTGAAAACCGACGGTTCCTCGTGCAAATTCCGCCCGACACCGTGGCCGGTAAACTCTTCAACAATGCTAAAACCGTTGCTTTTAACATGATCTTCGATCGCACCGGCGAGATCGAGCAAATAAGCGCCCGCCTTGACTTGTTCGATACCTTTATAGAGAGCTTCTTCTGCAACTCTAATTAATTTGGCCGATTCCGGTGTCACTTCCACAACTGCGATCGTGATGCAAGAATCGCCGTGAAAACCTTGGTAATATGCTCCCGTATCTACTTTCAGAACATCTCCCGCCCGAATTACTTTTTTGGGGCTGGGGATGCCGTGAACAACTTCGTTATTAATGCTAGAACAAATCGAACCCGTGAAACCGTGATAGCCTTTAAAACTCGGAGTTGCACCCATTTCGCGGATGCGTCTTTCGGCATAAACATCCAAATCAGCCGTAGTCATTCCCGGTTTCACAAGTTGAGAAATTTCTTTCAGTACCGTTGCGACTATTTTCGATGCTTGCCGCATAATTTCGATTTCGCGTTCCGACTTAATTTCAATGCCTCGACGCTGTTTTGTGACTTGGGGTTGTTTAGTTGGTCCAGAAAGCAGACTGCTAAAAATATTCATGTATTGAATGTCAGGTAATTTTGTAATTTGAGGGCGGTTGAAGCCAAAAACGGCAAATATCGGGTTTTTTGGGGAAAAACGGGTGTGTTGTTCCGAGCTGTCGATCGCTCGTCCTTTAAGCTAGCTTAATATTTTTTCACAACAACTGACCAAATCCGGCTTAAATACCGCCTCGATCTCGATCGCAGTTCAGTTCGTAGTGCGTCCTGGTGTCCGCAGCATTTTGCATTTTGCGGACACCAGGACGCAGTTCAGTTCGTAGTGCGTCCTGGTGTCCGCAGCATTTTGCATTTTGCGGACACCAGGACGCACTACGAACGTTACTTATTGCGGTAATCGACCGGACATCATATGACCCCGCCCCAAAACCGCTACCAACCCCCGCAGGAGAGTTGTGGATCTCCTAAAATTTTAGACTCCTGTTCCTGCTCCCTGATTCTCTGCGCTGCAAGTAAATCTAAAATCTAAAATCTAAAATCTAAAATCGACTGACTCGCTAAACGGTTTCCACCGCCGAGTCCGGGCGAGCCTCCGAACTCTGGCCTCCTAACTTGATTGGTTCAACAGCTTTTAGCCTCACCGGATTTCTGAGCATTCCTGCGAGGTTAGTAATTCCTGCAATTAACTGACTTACCTCAACAGGTTTAGATAAGTGCATCTGGAAACCAGCTTCCAGCGATTGTAGGCGCTCCGACTCTCTCGCGTAAGCCGTCAGGGCGATCGCAGGCATCTTTCCACCGCGGTGCACTTCCATTTCTCTCACCCGCGCGATCAGCTCATAGCCGTCTGCTTCCGGCATTCCAATGTCGCTCAGCAGCACATCCGGCCAAAAACTCTCCAGTGCAGCTAGAGCTAGAGCCACCGATGCTGCCGATCGCACCACAGCTCCTTCCTGTTCCAATAAAGCAATCATAAACTGCCGCGTGTCATCGTCATCATCCACCACCAGCAATTGCAAATTAGCCAGAGCTGGGAGAGCCTCTGTCGCCTCATTGAATTCAGAGAAATCATCAAAATCGCCTCCGCCCTGCTCCTGAGCAAGTGGCAGAGAAACCGTAAATTTCGCACCACCGCCCGCATTATTCTCTGCGCCCACCTTACCGCCGTGCTGTTCCACCAAGTGACGGACGATCGCCAATCCCAGCCCCAAACCCCCGTAAGATCTAGTTGTAGTGCTATCAGCTTGGCGGAAGCGATCGAAAACATAAGGCAGAAAATCAGGAGCAATACCAATTCCGCTATCAATTATCTGAATTTGGGCCTCATCGCCCACTAACTCCAACCGCACCTCTACTTTACCCTCTTCGTCCGTAAACTTAATCGCATTTGAAAGCAAATTCCAGACAACTTGCTGCAAGCGATCGATATCGCCTAGAACTTTACCGACATTTGGGCTGCATTCCCATTCTATGACAATTGATTTTGCGCTTGCCAGCGGTCGCAGAGAATCAATTGCCATCTCAATCACATATTCCAACTGAATCGGATGCAGATTTAAACTTAGTTTCCCGCGCCGAATCCGCGAAACATCTAAAATATCTTCAATGAGCTGCGCCTGAGATTTAGCATTGCGCTCAATTGTTTCTAGAGCTTTATCAATAGTTTCTCAGTCAAGCTTCTTAGAACGAAGCAGCCGAGACCAGCCGAGAATGGCATTTAAAGGAGTACGGAGTTCGTGGGAGAGAATAGCTAAAAATTAATCCTTCATCTGGTTAGCTCTCTCAGCTTCTTGCCGCGCCACTTGTTCGCGAATTAGTCGGCCGCGTTCGGACTCTGCTTGCTTGCGCTCTGTGACATCTATAACCGTGCCAACGTGACCGATCGGCTTTCCCAAATCCGAAAACATTGGCGACGACTGCAAGTTAATCCAACGCACAGTTTCCTCGTTATCAACTAATCGAAACTCCTTAGAATATTCCTGACCTTCTTTAATCCAAGCTAACCAATCTGCTACTACGCGATCGCGATCTTCAGGATGAACCCACCGCTGCCAAGCTGACGCCAAACTTTCCTCCAAAATTAACCCGGAAATCGCTTCACAGCGCGGATTCATGTAAGTACAGCGGCCTGCAACATCAGCTAAGTAAATTCCCAGCGGCGAACAAGCACACAAAGTGCGAAACCGCTCTTCACTTTTACTTAGTTCATGATTAACAGCAGCTAACTCTGTTGCTTGCCGCTTCACCTCGACTGTTTTTTGGAACAATTCCACAAAAACCTGCACCTTCGATGTCAATATGGACGGTTCCAACGGTTTGAAGAGGTAATCCACCGCACCCAGAGAATAACCTTTAAACACGTGGGTGTCATTACTGCTGAATGCTGTGATAAAAATAATCGGAGTCGATCGCGATCGATCTCTTGAGCGAATCAATGTAGCTGTCTCAAATCGATCCATTCCCGGCATCTGCACGTCCAGCAAAATTACCGCAAAATCTTGATTCAGCAGACATTTCAGAGCCTGGGCCCCCGAAGTTGCTTTGACTAAATTGTAATACGGCTTGTTCAAAATAGCTTCCAGAGCCACCAAATTTTCTGGGCGATCGTCCACCAGAAGGACATTTACTCGATCGGAGTGCTGCACGTTCATAAATTTTTTAATTTTTAATTGTTAGCAAATTAACTAAACACGGAGCGATTTTAGAGAGCGGTAAAATCCAGTCTACTTCAACATTTGCGATCGCGGACGCGGGCCTTGTCCCGCATAGAGCCGAATCAGGTTCCTCCACAAATGTCAATCCTCCCCCAGCCTTAATTTTTGCCAGCCCTTCACTGCCATCAGAACTAGCTCCTGTTAAAATTATGCCAATAACTTTCTCCCCAAAAGCATCAGCAGCAGACTCAAACAGCACATCGATAGAGGGCCGCGCGCGGCAGACAGGAGCCTCAGTTGATAGTGCAAATGTAGGAGAAACGCGATTTAGGATTGGGGATTTGGAATTGTCGATCGGCTCCACCGCGCTCCTCCATCCTGTAAAGTAATTTTCATCAACGCTAAACAAAGCCTCAGAGGGCGATTCTATCAGCAAGTGATAGTCAGCGGGAGCCAGGTAAATGCGTCCAGGGGCGATCGGCTCTTTATCTTGGGCCTCCGTGATTTGGAGAGAGCTTTGCTGCTGTAAAAAATCAGAAAGCCTATCCTGAGAACTCTTGTGGCGGTGTTGGACAATAACCACAGGCAAAGGAAAGCTTTGCGGCAAATCTGCCAGCAAAACCGTCAGAGCCTGTAGCCCTCCCAAAGACGTGCCAACCACCACAATTTCAAAATTGTTTTTATTTAATTTTTCGGTACAATTTATCGCTCCTTTCAATTGCTTCATAGTGTTTTTCATAAGGTGTAAAACTGATAGACTCCTGATGTCCTAATCCTAAAACTCCAAACATTCCCAAGCTCTCATAAAAAAGCTTGTGTACCCGCTATTGGAGGTATGAATTGAAATAAATCATCACATTGCGGCACAATATCGCATTAAATTCATTAAAAGAAGTATCCGTTGCTAGGTTGTGGTGAGCAAACACAATGTTATCTTTAAGCGAAGCACCAAAAATAGCATTTTCATAGGCAGCAGTGTAATACTCATAAAACGCTCTTTTGCCCCGGCTCGGTGGTAGAGTTGCGTATATTATTGAATTTATCTCACCGGAGAAGTACCAACTTTGGCTTGTTTAAAAACAAGTTCATTCATGTCAGTAGCGTAAATCCGACAGCGGTCATAAAGCCCTTATTCTTGCAGCAATATTGCCATTGAATAAACTTCTTATCCCGTCGAACATCCAGCGTGCCAAATGCGAATAAAAGGATAAGTACGCAGCAACGGCACCACTTTATTTCGGAAACTAATGTAAAAGCTCGGATCGCGAAACATCGTCGTTACATTGACAGAAATGTCCAGCAGGAAACGGTCTAGGTAAGCCCGATTGTGCAGTACCTTTTCCTGAATTCCAGAAACAGTGGTGAGCCGTTCCGAGCGAATAGTGTTCCAAATGCGCCGCTTGAGAGAAGCAAGAGCATAATTGCGAAAATCAAATCCGTAATGGCGAAATATTCCCTCTAGTAGGAGTTGAATTTCGATTGTTTCAAGTTCATGGGTTTCGGGCATTAGTAATTAGTAATTGGTAATTGGTCATATCACGTGCAGTCGATTACCATAACAAAAACGGTTCGTAGTGCGGACTTCAGTCCGCAGCCGGAGAGCGGACTGAAGTCCGCACTACGAACAGACAAGTATTCCATCTTCGGTCAATCCGTTACATCCGTTACATCCCGCACATTGCTCGCTGCCGAACTTCCTTCTTCCATTATCTATAAAGCCAAACACGCAGCAGCGAGAGCAACTGTTCCGTATCCACAGGTTTAGTAATGTAATCAGACGCCCCAGCTTCGATACATTTTTCCCGATCGCCCTTCATAGCCTTCGCAGTCAGAGCAATCATCGGCAGCGAAGCAAATTGAGGCATCTTGCGAATGGCTTGCATTGTTTCGTAACCGTCCATCTCCGGCATCATCACATCCATCAACACAATATTTATGTCAGGCGTATTTTGCAATTGAGCAATGCCCTCTCTGCCGTTTTCAGCAAACACAATTTGCATTTGATGGCGCTCCAGCATACTCGTGAGGGCGAAAATATTCCGCATATCGTCGTCAACAATCAAGACTTTTTTGCCCGCGAGCGTCGCATCTGTTTGATACAATTGCTCTAGCATTTGGCGCTTCGGTGCCGGCAAATTTGCTTGAACTCGGTGCAAGAACAAAGCAGTTTCATCTAACAAACGCTCGGGCGATCGCACATCTTTAACAATAATTGTTTCCGCCATGCGCTTGAGTTGAGTTTCCTCAGCTCTCGTCAGCTCTTTGCCCGTATAAATAATAATCGGCAGACTTTTCAAACTTGCGTCTTGCTTGATCTGCTCGATCAGTTCAAAACCAGTCATATCTGGCAGTCCCAAATCGAGTACGATGCAGTCAAAATTCCCCGCTCTCAAAGTTGCTAGCGCCTCTGCACCGCTCCCCACAGCCGTTGTAGAAACATCGCTATTGCCGATTAAATCCACAATACTGAGGCGCTGCGTTTCGTCGTCTTCCACAACCAGCAAATTCTTCACGGGGCGCTCCACAAAACCCTTAATATCAGTCAAAGCTTTGCTCAAAGCCTCGCGAGTGACAGGCTTTTGTAAGTACGCGATCGCCCCTAACTGCAAACTGCGCTGCCGCCCGTCTTCCACTGATACAATGTGAACCGGAATGTGGCGCGTACTTGGATCGTGTTTCAGGCGATCGAGAACTGTCCAGCCATCCATCACAGGCAAATTTAGATCCAGCATAATCGCAGTGGGTTTGAAGTCTCGCGCCATCGCCAAACCGACATCGCTCCGCAAAGCCACTAAACCTTTAAAACCCTGTTCCTGCGCCAGATCCAACAGAATGCGGGCGAAGTTGACATCATCCTCGACAATCAAAAGGATGCGATCGCCGCTCTGAATATTTTCGCGATCGTCAGAGATTGAAGGTGAAGGGTAAGGCGCGGGCAAATGGAAATTCGGCGCAGCAACAGCAGCAGAAATAGCAGGCGGTAGCTCAGCCCTTGGCTTGTCGCTTCCCGGTTCGCGATCGTTCATGATGCGGGATTCCTGGTAAGTTTGCGGCAGATAAAGCGTGAACCGACTACCCTCACCAGGGCGACTCGTCAACTTAATTTCGCCGCCCAACATATTAGCGATTTCTCTACTAATAGACAAACCCAAACCCGTACCCCCATATTTGCGGCTAGTGCTACCATCAGCTTGTTGGAAAGCCTCAAAAATAACCCGATGTTTTTCAGCAGAAATTCCAATCCCCGTATCGCTAACAGAAAAAGCCAAAACCCTAGGGGAACTCGTTAAACTTTCAATCTCTAAACTCCACCCTTCCCGCGCTACTTCCACACCCAACTTCACCTCACCCCGCTCTGTAAACTTAAACGCATTAGAGAGCAGATTCTTCAAAACTTGTTGCAGCCGTTTAGCATCAGTATAGAGACCTTTTGGCAGCGCAGCCTCAAGCTCTAATTGAAAACTCAACTTCTTATCCAAAGCGATTTGGCGGAAAGTGCGATCCAACTGCTCTCGCAAGTCCGCAAACAACACCTGCTCAATTTCCACGGACATCGTGCCCGATTCAATCTTAGCGAGATCCAAAATATCATTAATCAGCCCTAACAAATCATTTCCCGCCGAGTAAATAGTGCGCGTGTATTCAACTTGCTTAGAAGTCAAATTGCCATCAGTATTGTCAGAAAGCAAGTTCGCCAGAATCAACAGCGAATTCAGCGGAGTCCGCAACTCGTGAGACATATTTGCCAGAAACTCCGACTTATACTTAGAAGTGAGAGCCAACTGTTCGGCTCTTTCTTCCAGCAAGCCCCTCGCCTGTTCGATATCTCGATTTTTCCGCTCAACTTCCTTATTTTGCAGCGCCAGCAACTCAGCTTGTTCCTCTAATTCTTCATTCGTTTGTTGCAACTCTTCCTGCTGCTTCTTCAGCAGTTCCTCATTCGCCTGCTGCACCTGCGCTTGCTGTTCTAGCCGCTTGTTAGTATCCGTTAGTTCCTTTTGCTGAGTTTGCAACTCTTCTGCCAAAGATTGCGCCTGTTTCAGCAACTCTTCCGTCCGCATACTCGCCGCAATAGTATTTAAAACAATAGCAATACTTTCTGTAAGTTGGTCGAGAAACGTCAAGTGTATTTCGCTGAACCGGCGGAACGAAGCCAACTCAATTACTGCCGTCACTTGTCCCTCAAACAGTACGGGTAAAACCACCACATTCAGCGGCATAGATTCTCCCAGTCCCGAGCTAATTTTAACGTAATTGTCCGGCACTTCAGTCAACAAAATTCGTTCCTTTTCCAGGGCGCACTGTCCCACCAAACCTTCGCCCAAATTAAATTTATTTCCCAGATGCTTGCCTTCGCGGTAAGCGTAGGTACTTAACAGTTTGAGAAACGGATCGTGTTCGACAGCTTCCATCATAAATAAGACGCCGTGCTGAGCAGAAACCAGCGGCGTTAATTCTGATATAATTAGTTTATAAACCGTTTCTAAATCCCGCTGGCCTTGCAGCATTCGAGTGAACTTAGCGAGGTTTGTTTTCAGCCAATCTTGCTCAGTATTCTTCTGCGTAGTCTCCCGGAGATTGGCAATCATCTGGTTAATATTGTCCTTAACAATGGCAACTTCTCCTTCAGCGGCGACGGAAATCGACCTCGTTAAATCGCCTCTGGTAACAGCAATTGCCACTTCTGCGATCGCCCGCACCTGAGTAGTAAGATTAGCCGCCAATTCATTCACGTTATCCGTCAAATCTCGCCACGTCCCCGCCGCGGCCGGAACCTTCGCCTGACCCCCCAATTTCCCTTCAATTCCCACCTCCCGCGCCACCGTACTAACTTGATCCGTAAACGTCGCCAGCGTGTCGATCATCTCGTTAATCGTATCAGCCAGAGTCGCAATTTCTCCCTTAGCTTCCAGCATTAACTTCCGCTTCAAATCGCCATTCGCCACCGCCGTCACAACCTTAGCAATACCCCGCACTTGCGCCGTCAAATTCCCCGCCATCGAGTTTACGTTATCGGTTAAATCTTTCCAAGTTCCCGCAACTCCTTTCACCTCAGCTTGACCGCCCAATTTACCCTCAGTTCCCACCTCCCGCGCCACCCGCGTCACCTCAGAAGCAAAGGAATTAAGCCGATCACCATCACGTTAATAGTATCTTTCAACTCCAGAATTTCGCCCTTGACATCAACGGTAATTTTCTTAGACAAATCGCCCTTAGCCACCGCCTTCGTCACTTCCGCAATATTCCGCACCTGCGCCGTCAAATTCCCCGCCATCAAGTTAACATTGTCGGTTAAATCTTTCCAAGTTCCCCCGACACCCCGCACGTAAGCTTGCACGCCTAATTTACCTTCCGTCCCCACTTCCCTAGCAACTCTGGTTACTTCCGATGCGAAGGAACTCAACTGATCGACCATGATATTAATCGTGTTTTTCAGTTCGAGAATTTCGCCTTTGACATCTACAGTAATTTTTTTAGATAAATCGCCATTTGCTACAGCGGTTGTCACCTCGGCAATGTTGCGGACTTGGGCTGTTAAATTCCCGGCCATCGAGTTAACTGAATCCGTTAAATCTTTCCAGGTTCCTGCTACTCCTCTGACTTCAGCTTGCACGCCTAATTTGCCTTCGGTTCCTACTTCCCTAGCCACCCTGGTTACTTCCGAAGCAAAGGAGCTCAATTGGTCTACCATTGTGTTGACAATTTGGGCTGTTTGGAGAAATTCTCCTTTGAGGGGTCTGTCTTCTATTTCTAAGGCGATGGTTTGCGATAAATCTCCTTTTGCTACGGCCCGAATTACTCTGGCGGTTTCAGAGGTTGGTTGCACTAAATCTGTAATTAGGGTGTTGACTGAATTTACGCTAGCTGCCCAGGAACCTTCAGCGCTGCCGATGGTTGCCCGCTGGGAAATTTTGCCTTCTTTACCCACAACTGTGCCGATGCGATCGAGTTCGGCGGCCATTCTCTGATTGAGTTCGATAATGTCGTTAAGTTCGTCAGCAATTTTCCCGGCAAGACCGGTCTGGTCTATGGGCATCCTCACTGAAAAGTCCCCTTTTTTGACAGCTACTAAGGTTTTGAGTAACTGTTTGGCATAAATATTATTGGGATTGGCTGCGATCTGTGAAGTTGACATGACCGTTATCTTGGGGGAGTAGGAAGGGGTTTGGCGGCGATCGCCATTTGATAATGCAAAACATCTGGTTTCCTGTGCTGGTTCGCGCAGCAGCAACCTTAGCTTTAATCAGTTTTTGGGGATCGTATTGCTATTATTTGACTAAAGTAGTTGCTGAGTGCTTCTGTCAAAAGGTAGATGGCAAATTGGTCGGGGTCAGGTAATGTCCGCACTACGAACGGGTAATAAGTAAGGTTCGTAGTGCGGACTTCAGCCCGCAAAACGCTGCGGACTGAAGTCCGCACTACGAACGGTTTTTGTTATAGTAATCGACTTACCAAGTGCGATTATTTCCAGTTTTGCCACGAACTATTGAAGATAGAAGTACCCGGAAATGCGATCGGATTCTTATTTTGCTGCAACCGCAACTGCAACGCCTCCAAATTCGGTTCGCGGGAGGGCAATTCGTCCACCAATTCATAGGGTAAAATCCCATTTTCCAGGGAAAAAGCAGCCGTAACTCCCGCAGCCGCACCGGCAGACCATTCAAAAGAATGCACTCGATAAGCAGCAGCGGCTGTGTGGCTAACCGCAATACTTTTACCCGCCACTAACATATTGTCAATCTTTTGAGGAATCATTGCCCGCAGCGGAATTTGGAACGGATAAGCCGATCCTTGACCTTTGCGAGTGCCTTCGCGTTCGGTGTTTCCCGGCGCTTCCGGCGGGCTGTTGGTCATGCAGGGGTGAAAGTCGATCGCGTAATGACCGATACCCACACTATCAGGATAAATCGTCGCGCGCGATCGCGATTTTGTCTCCTCAACAGACTGAATTCCCACAGCCAAAGCCGGCGCATTCAAACCTCCCAAAGCCAGCCACAAATTGCGATACTCTGGTTCCGACAAATTCTGGCGGTAAAAATCTGTCTTAAAATCATTGCGAGACATATCAACTTCCCACACCGTAAAACCTTGAGGCTGAGTCAAAGTCGGCCGCCCAATAATCCGCCGCCCCTCGCGCATATAAGGATACTTAGAAAGTCCGTGCACCGTCCCCATCGGCGAATCCAACCCGCTCAAAAAGCGATTGTTGGGATAAGGCTTTTTCACTCCATTACCTAATTGTGAGTCAGTGGTTCCTGCTACCAGCCAATAGAAAAATCCTTGAGCATTTTCTTCGCCGCGGCGCAAAGTTTCCGTTCGCAAACCGCCCATCCAGCCCCCAGGTTGCAGTTGACCGTTTGCTGCCAATTGCGCTCTAGAATAAATTAAATTATCCTGAGCCGAACCGGGACGGTAATCATTCCCCCAAGTCCAGTTTTGCATGGAAATATCCCCCGGATAAATCGGGAATTGCTTCGGATCGGAAGGGCGCGGCTCATCCGGTCTCATGCTCCTAATTTGGCGGTAGCTGAAAACTAGCGGAAAACTCGCCAATCTAGCCAGTTCGTAACTGTAGTAAGGAGCGTATTGTTGATAGAAAGACGGCACTTGATGCTGCTGCGGTTCCTTCGTTGCCTCCATCGCAAAGGTGTAGGTAAAACCTTGGGTGCAGTAAGCGTCGCCGGTGGGGCTGGCGGAGGAAGGTTCGAGAGGGGAACGCGGGTCAATTCCGAGGCGGTAGGGAACATCGGCAAGTCCGATCAATTCGCCTGTTTCAGTCGCATCTATCACGAACCAATCCGCACCTCTCGGTTTTGATTTTGACTGGTTGGGCGGTTTGGAAGTAAACCTAATAATAGTTTTGTTAAATCGCGCCGAGTTTTCGTAGCGATAGGCGTCTTCGATAGTTTGAGACAGAGTTTCGGTGTTGATTGGCCTGGTGTTGGGGGCCGGTTTGTGTTGAATGGCGATCGCACTTTTAATTTGTTGGCCCCCAACCGCATTACCCGCCGAGGCCGGAGTAATTGCTAATTCTTTAATCACCGTATTCGGAAACCATTTCAGCTTACCATTGCCTCTTTCGGCCGCATCCTGCAAGATGTCAGATAGAATTTTGTGGCCGTTGTAGGGCATGAAACAAGAATAGCTAACCCAACAGCCGCCGGGATTTAGTCTCCCGTAATGTTCCTTAATTCGCTGCCGCAGTTCTAGGTAGCCGCGCGGGTAAAATAAGAGCGATCGCTGAGTGTCTCTTTCGTCTAGTGCCGAAGTTCCCTGGGAGGAAATTTGACCGCCCAGCCAGTCAGTAATTTCTGTGATGCAAACCGTGCGCCCCGCCAGCAAACCTTCGTAGGCGGTAGCAGCACCTGCAAGCCCGCCGCCTGCTACGAGAATGTCGCAAGTTTCCTCTTTGTCGGGATTGCGAGGAAGCGCGGCAAAGGCTGGGGTAATAGCCGAGAGGGAGGCAATTAGACTTAGGGTGAAGGTGACGAGCGATCGACCTTTGAGCGAAAATAGATACCGTCGCAGTTTCATCGGAGATTGTGGAATCAATTTAGACATAAGTCAAAAACACTCATCGCATCCAAATGTTTATTTTGCAGTATACTGGTATTTCGCGGTGCTGTCAGGGCAAACTTTTTTTTATATAAAAGGCATTAATACCATCAACAACTATAAAAAAGCAGAATAAACCTTATGCTTAAAATCGTCAAATTTTTGAGATCCTTGATTCCTTTTGAGAGTTTAACAATTACGACCAGTTTAACTTTTTCGGAAGTTTTGCAAAGGTTGGACGAAGTTGTCACTCCTCCCAAACTTTTTAGAATAACTCTACCCTTCGGCCCGCCACCTGCCAAACCTTATGAAGGAACAATTTCTGGCAATACCTTCAAAATCAATCGCATCATCACCGGGCGCAATTCATTTTTGCCAATTATCAAGGGAGAGATTTATTCTCAACCGTTTGGTTGTTCCATCAAAATTAAGATGAGTTTACATAACATAGTCATAGCATTTATGATTCTTTGGCTGTGGACAACTGGAAGTATTGGAATGTTTGCTTTATTTGCTTGGTTCGTAGAACCATCAGTGGGGCCAATATTTGTTCCCATCCTAGGAATGTTTTTATTCGGCTGGCTTTTGTGCTTGATTCCCTTTAGAATAGAAGCAAAGTCAGCTATAAGATTTATCTCAATCCTCTTAACATAAAGTAACTTGGAGGGGGAATTTTTGAGCTATAAAACATAAAATAATCCGCGTTTATCCGCGTTCATCTGCGGTTAAAAAATCCAAACTTATGCGTCAAAACGAACTCAAACAAAAAATCAAACAAGGCGAAACAGTCCTCGGCTTATTCATGAACTGCGCCTATCCCGCATTCATCGAAATCTGCGGTCACGCTGGATTTGATTTTGCCGTCATCGATATGGAACACGGCCCCTTACATCCGCTTGCTGCTGAAGATTTGTGCCGCGCCGCCGACTGCGCCGGCATTGCACCCATCGTCCGCGTCCGCAAAAACGACGGGCCGCAAATTCAACGAGCTCTCGACATCGGCAGCGCAGGGGTTCAAATACCTCAAATTGAAAGCAAAATCGATGCCGAAATTGCTGTAAAAAGCGCTAAATACAGTCCTCTGGGCGCGCGGGGCCTTTCCTTCGCTACGCGGGCGGGACTTTATACTGCCGCAGGTACAAATATCACTGACAAACTCAACGAAGAATCTTTAGTTGTGGTTCATGTCGAAGGTAAAGGCGGCATCGACAACTTGGCGGAAATTGTGACTGTCCCTCATATTGATGTGATTTTTTTGGGGCCTTACGATCTGTCACAGTCGATCGGCATTCCGGGCCAAGTTCGCGATCGCCGAGTCATCGACATGATGCAGGAAGCAGTGCAAACCATCCGCAAAGCAGGGAAAGCGGCGGGTACTTTTGCCGAAAACCCCGAAATCGCCAAGCAGTGGATGGATGCTGGCGTTCAGTACGTTGCAGTTGGGGTCGATGTTGCCGTCTTCCTGCGGGCCTGTCAGTCCCTAGTCAAAGCAGTGCGCAGTTAATGTCATTTATCAAAAATTGCGCTACAAAACAAGTTTTTGGTTTGTTTCCACAGGCCTCTGAAGGTGCGTCGGGAGCATCTCAGTTTTGCAATAAACATTTTTTAAAGAGCGGACTGAAGTCCGTACTACGAACCTTTTTTGAGCGGAACGACAGCACTGTAAATGCTTCCATTAGATTGTCGATTTAATGCAAGGGATTGTTAATGGCGACACACCCTACAAATACTCTTCCCTCTGCCTTCTTACCTAGAGCATCCATCCGTTACATCCGTTACACAATCCGTTGCCGAACTTCCTTCTTTACGATATCTTTGCAAATTTTGTAATATTTTTTACGACACATTCAAAAAACCTGAGCTAGAGTAGAAGCATACACCTCCTCAAGGCAAAACTTAGGAGGGGAGCAAGGCTTAACGGAGAATAATCCATGAAAACCGTATTAGAATCCATTCATTTGGACTATGCTTTCATGTTTACTTTCAAAAAGGTAAACTCGATTAAGCTAGAAGGTTTCAAGCCATTTTTTAACGATATGCCTGTCGATCCTTATATTAAAGGCAAGTATCGTTCCAGAAGATTGTCGCGGTTTGTCGTGAACGGGAATGAGTTAGTTAAGTTGCCTCACGGCTATTTGTTTCAAAGTAAAGAGTACAATCCGGTGGTGGGGGACATCCGGCGGGAATTTGCTGAATTGGACGATCGGCTCATCGCCCTCGATAATTTCAAACAACTGATTTTTGCCTTCTTCGACTCCTGCAAAATTCACCCAGAAGCCGAAATCGGAGTGCATCAAATCAGGACGAGTTGTTCGCCGCACAATTTCGGCAACCCCGCACCGGAAGGCATTCACCAAGACGGTACTGATTTTATCGGGATTTTCTCGGTCGATCGCACTAATATTGTGGGCGGGGAAACGCATTTGTATTTGGCGAAAAAAGAGAAGCCTGTTTTTAATAAAATTCTGCATCCGGGGGAATTGCTGTTGGTGAATGACCACGAGTTTTTCCACTTTACTACGCCGATTAAACCGGAAGTGGAAGGGGTGGGAACTAGGGATGTTTTTGTGATCACTTCTCCTAGTTTGCTTACCGATTGAGGAAGTTAGAAAATTTAGCGTCTTTCCTTCGATCGTTCGGACTTTAGTCCTCTCTCTAGCGTTTAGTTAATCAGGACTAAAGTCCTTACTACAAACCTATCCTTCGATCGTTCGGACTTTAGTNNNTTAGTCCTCTCTCTAGCGTTTAGTTAATCAGGACTAAAGTCCTTACTACAAACCTATCCTTCGATCGTTCGGACTTTAGTCCTCTCTCTAGCGTTTAGTCAATCAGGACTAAAGTCCTTACTACAAACCTGCGCCTACAAACTCACAAATAACTTCTATCTAAACTTCCGTTCAGACTCTTGAATTGGAACATCGTTGATGCTGGCTTCACGTCTTCGCATTAACCCATTTTCTGCAAATTCCCACTGTTCGTTTCCGTAGGCGCGATACCAATAGCCCGAATCATCGTGCCATTCATACTCGAAACGAACAGAAATTCGATTGTCTGTAAAACTCCACAGTTCTTTCTTTAAACGGTAATCTAGTTCTTTTGCCCATTTTCGTGTTAAGAAAGCTTTGATTTGTTCCCGTCCGCTGAAGAATTCGGCGCGGTTTCTCCACTGAGAATCTTCTGTATAAGCTAGGGCTACTCGTTCTGGATCGCGACTATTCCAGGCATCTTCGGCGGCTTGAACTTTGGCTTTTGCTGTTTCCAGCGTAAAGGGCGGTAGAGGTGGTTTGGTTTCCATAAGCTTTGTGGTTTGTGACTAGAAGGAAGGTGCGTCAGACTTACGATTTGTGCGAAATAATTGGGATTGCCCTAGTATAGAACTCGAATCGCGCTCTTTCCCAATCCAAAATCTAAAATCTAAAATCTAAAATTGCACTAAGTTCCTGCTTTTAATTTCAGCATATTTTTCTGAAATCTCCTCAGCAGAAATGCCAGAAACAGCCATTGAGCAAGGATTCCCAATCCCACAAAAGATATTGCTGTTGGTTTGTCGAACTGCCAAAACCCATAGCCGAATAGCGTCCAAAGTGCGGCGGTTGCAGGAATGCGATCGGGCATGAGTTCCCAAGATCGGAGCATTAGGGGAGCAGCGATCGACCAAATGCTCAATCCACAGATCGCCCACGCCATTGGATTGCGAATTTTCGTCGCACAAACTTGTTGGACGAAGGTGGCGTAAATTAAGATCGTATTCGTCGTACATAGAACTAAAAAACCTGTTTCTACAAGTTTTTTAGTGCCGATACTTATCCAAAATACCCAAGGTACTAACAGCGCACTTGCTACGAGTAGATGGATAACAACAGCCAGCAACAGAGGGCTTCGATCGGACCAAATTAAGCTTTGCCAGCCCGGAGAATCGTAGCGTACCCACTCTAATAAAGCTTGGCGTTGAGGGCAGATCGCCAACATTAAAACCAGCAGCAGGATAACGGTCAAAACGTACATAAAGATAGCTGACAATGTGGCGTTATTGGCATCCACCAAGCTTGCGGGTAGGAAAAAGCCTAGAGCGAGAATTTCTACACCAGCTAAAATGGCATAACTTTGCCGTTTGCCGATCGCAGTCGATCGAGGTTTGTTGAAATTCCGCAACAATATTCGCCACAGCACAAACGCAGTAGTGCCTAACACCGCTAAACTAAAAGTGTGAGATACCAAACCTATGTTGTTAATCGGGAGCAAAAACCACGAAACAACAGGATGTTGGTGTCCGAATATTTCTGAATTCGCCAACAGCGGCCGCCATGTGATGGCGGTGTTCCAGCTCATGTACAATGGCGCGATCGCGCAACAGGCGATCGCCGCAATTCCAAAGGCTGTTGCCTCTGGTGGGTTCCCCATTCTCTGTGTTTCACTTAGCAGCCCGCAGAGCATCACTGCGCTGTAGCAGATAGCACATCCCAGCGGGAGCATCAGATAGACGCTGGCAATCAGGGGCAGCGAAACCCCCGCTTGCAAGCCGGCCAAGCAGTGCAGGGGAACCATCAGCCCTAAGAAAATATACAGCAGTACGGGAACGCCCAGCATTTTACCCAGCAGAATCTGCCACGCCGGACACGGACTCAGGCGAATAAAATTGAAAGTTCCCCGTTTCTGTTCCTGTCCGATGTCATTGACAATCCAATAACTGCCGAGGGTAAATGTCACGTAGGGGAGCATCCAAGTGATGATTTGCCACAAGCGCAGCCAGCCGATTTCTGGGACGGAGCCGGAATTTGACGAGATAATCAGCAGTAAAATAATTTGGAAGATGACCGAACACGAGACCGCTGCAATGACTGTTTGGGGTTTGAGTCTACCGCGAAGTTCCCGCAGCAGTTGCGGATTCCAGTTACCTAAACGATCGATCAAAACTGAGTTTGTCATCGGGGAATAGATAGATAGGATTGTTGACTGTTTCTGTTCGCTCTCAAGCTCGGTCTTGGACGCATCAACCTCAAAGAAACCGGGTTTTTTACCTAATGTGGGTGAGAGCGAATAATTATCGTGAAAAAACCCGGTTTCTAGCCACCAAAGCTGTTTGCTGGTAGCTGAGTTCGATCGAAATATCTTCTAGTTTTTATATAACCGAGGAAAATTCAGCAATTGTTCATCCTTGTTCGGGGAACGATCGCACTAACTCTGCTGTCTGTTCCTCAGTCCCGGTAAAACCAATTCAAACTTTTTCGGCTTTTGAGTTGTTTGGCGGCCAAATTTCGCAATCTGTCGCCAGAAATGACGATCGCACGCTCAGTATAACTCCGAGGCCATCAGATTCGATCTCAATCCTCAGCATCGATCTCGATGCCCATTGCTCGCAGTCGATCGGCTAACTGAGCGGCTTTTCGTTCTGCTTGTTCGGCTTTTCGCTCTGCTTGTTCGGCTTTTCGCTCTGCTTGTTCGACTCTAGCCCGCTCAATTTCAACTTGTTCGGAGCCAATTAACAGCAAATTCCCCTGGGAATCCCACCACCGCAGCCAAAGCATTTCTTGATTTTGATAACTTCCCTGCCAAAGTCCCAATTCTACATCTAATAAAGGAATGGGATAGTGACCGCGTTCGTTTGGCTCGATCCTGCGATAGACAAAATCTATCAGGTGATAGACTTCTAAATTGCCCGTTTTAATTTCATAAATGCCGTAGTAAGGAATGCGGATAATTCTTTCGTAAACCCAAAACTTACCCGGTTTAGTCGTTGTACCGTCAGCGGCCACAGCAAGCGGAGTGCGATCGCGCTCTTCATCTCCATTCCCGCTAGCAAACTCTAAAGCAATGAACGGAGCCATGTGTTCCCGCCAAAGTACATAAGAACGGCGATAACCGTCGATTGTTGGCGGTACGTTGGGTACGTAAAACCAATCCGGTGCTTCTGCGCCTCGCTCTGGCGGGTCAGTTTCTCGCCAGTAAATGCCGCAATCTTGCCCGATCGCATATTGTCCGTCTGGATGCAGCCGCTCTACAACCGGCCCGATCGAATCTGTCAGAATGATACTCTGGGGATGCTCCTGAAAATTCTTCACAAAGGTACCGTCTTCCTCTGGCAGTTGGGTATGATCTGGGAATGCAGGAGGCAAACCTGTAGCAGTTTTTGTCTCGTTCATCGTCGTTTCCCGTGCAGTTATTGTTCATTGTACTGCGAAATTTTAGAGCAATCTAATTTGAAACTTTAGCTAATATTCGCTAATATGGAAAAGCGATCGTAAAAGGTAAGTCAGATGGTTGTCGCAATTTCTAAAGCAGGATTGGGTACAGGTGCGGCTTTCCTGTCAAACGTGACATGGGAGACTCTGGAAAAGTTGGATGCAGATTTGGCCCAAACTGGGGCGCGCTTAACTTATTTGGATGGGTGTTTAGAAATTATGGCTCCTTTATCTGATGCTCATGAAGAACCTAAAAAAACTTTAGGTCAGGTTTTAGAGATTTATATGCGGACGAAGGAAATTCGTTTCTACGCCCGTGGTAGTACAACTATCGGGATGAAGGAGTTGGGTGCACGGAAGGAACCAGATGAGTCTTATTGTTTGGGTACGCGCAAGTCGGTTCCAGATTTGGCGATCGAGATAACAGTGACGAGTGGTGGAATTGATACGCTGGAAATCTATCGTCGTGTGGGAGTGCAGGAGGTTTGGTTTTGGGAGGATGGGGTAATTTCGGTTTATTGTTTGCGTCCAACGGGATATGAGTTGGTGAGTAAGAGCGAACTTTTGCCGGATTTGGATTTGCGATCGATCGAGTTTTATTCGCGGATGGCCGACCAATATGATGCGGTGAATGCTTTTATGCGATCGATGATTTAGTTGAAACTGCTATTATATAAACCCGGCGGTTGAAACCGCGTCTATACAAACTTTCGTCCGCCTCCGCGGACTAAGAAATAAAGGGGTGGAATGTTATTTATACCAATCTTTTATGAGGCTGCATAGAATCCGATCCCCCCTAACCCCCCTTAATAAGGGG
The DNA here is from genome assembly GCF_020738565.1 of Microcoleus sp. PH2017_12_PCY_D_A. Taxonomy (NCBI): domain Bacteria; kingdom Bacillati; phylum Cyanobacteriota; class Cyanophyceae; order Oscillatoriales; family Microcoleaceae; genus Microcoleus; species Microcoleus sp. PH2017_12_PCY_D_A. The sequence goes on from NZ_JAEQCI010000064.1 coordinate 77,529, forward strand.
GGGACAAGAGGGTGGTCAAAGTCAACCCCTACTCCCCTTATTAAGGGGGATTTAGGGGGATCGAAATATATGCTACTTCATATTAAATTGGCATGAGATTGAATATATGCTTTAAATACAGGATTAATCTGAAACTTCGATCGCACTCCTACTAACACTTTTTCCACTAAGCCGCGCCGTGCTAAAGATTGTATGGCTTGCCACAATTCAGATTTGGATAATTCACTGTCAGCAGGTTGTTGTGAAATATCTACAGCTTCATCTTGAGTGGCCAACCAGTAGCCTACCTTTTTTTCTGACTCCGATAAACGCTCTAATTGAGATTCTAAAAATGGCTCTAAATCACCTAAATAGATATCATTTTTATCTGCTAAAAACCGGGAAACGCTACCGTCAAATAATTCTAAGATTGTTGAAGCTATGATATTTAACCAGGAAGGATGACCTTGATAAAGGGCGATTAAGTCTGACCATTTTTCCTCATCTGTCAATTCTTTTTCTCTGATAATTTCTGCGGCTTGTTCTCCTAAGCCTTTGAGGTGTAAGGTTCGTGCGGGTCGGTTTACTGCTTCTAAAGTAGTGATTTCTCTGGGTTTTTCCCAACTGAGGAGGATTAAACAACTCTGATGAGAGGATGTGGCAATTTGTTTTAAAAATTTGCCATAGTCTTCATAGCCTGCTAAATATTGACCTGCTAATTGACTGCTTTTAAAAATATTCTGTACGTCATCAAGGATTACTAAACAGCGAGAAGATCGAAAATAATCGATGACTGTGGGTAATGGGGGTTGTGGCGATCGCCCAAAAAATTGCTTGAGTTCGGTTTGGAGGGTTGAAAGTGTGGGTGTGTCAGCGAGGCTTAACCAAATAGTATAATCAAATTGAGTTTGAGTTTGTTCGATGAGTTTGAGGGCGATCGCACTTTTGCCAATTCCGCTTAAGCCGTAGACGGTAATCAAGCGGGTGTGGGCTTGTGAAATCCATTGTTTGAGGGTGGAGAGTTCTGAGGTGCGATCGTAAAAGCTTGTTAATTCGGGTGCGTCGGTTAAATTGATGATTGGGGATTGACTTTTATTTTGGGGAGAATTTGGGGGAAAGGGCGATCGCTCTTTAGTATCTTCTGGATATTGTCGGTTTTCTGCACAGATATTGATACGACTATTAATGTTACTACTAACAATCTGTGAAGAGTGACCATAATTGTAAATGGTAGATAATGCTTTTCTTTCTAAAATAGAGCGAACATTCACCTTGTTGATATCTTCTCCTAACATATCTGATAAAGTCTGCCATAATTCGGCAGCTATATTTTTAACATGGGACTTACTGCGATGGCATTTTTTAGCAAGTTCTTCATATTTTAATCCTTGCCAAGCCCCTTCTAGGATAGCCATTTGCAGAGAATCCAGGTGTTTTTCAGCTTTGGCAAATACAATGTCATCCGCCCACTGTAAGAGTTCCTCACTATTCATAGGCTGAGTTTGAGTTGAAGTATAGCTTAAGGTTATCTTAATTTATCATACTTTTCCGTACCTTGACAACGCAATCATACCTTATTAGCTAGAAAATCAAAAAATTCCTGACTTTATCGTACTTTTTAGAGTTGTAATATTTTTGCGTAATAAACTAAGCTGACTGAAGCAAGACTTACCTTCCTTGATAAAAGTATTACTTGTCATATCATGTTTGAACTATCTAAAGTTTTTGATGCTGGCTACTACTCCAAAATGAATCCTGATTTACAAGCGGCAGGTTTGGTAAATCCAGAACAATTATTGAACCAGTTCCGTCAGTTTGGTGTGAATGAAGGGCGGAGCTTTTCGCCTTATGTTGACTTGGATTTTTATGCCGCAGTGAATCCAGACTTAGCGGCTATCGGTTTGAAAAATCCCAAAGAGTTACTTGACCATTTAATTACTTATGGCATTAATGAAAAACGTCGCTTCTCTCCCAAGGTTGATTTAAACTTTTATGGTGCTGCTAATCCAGAGTTAAAGACTGTCGGATTGACCACAGGGGAACAGTTGTTTGACCACTTAATTAATTATGGTGCGAGAGAAGGAAGACAAATTGTTTCGCCTGTTTCTTCTCTGCCTCAAGATACTCCAGCTAAAACTGTATTCCCTGAACAGCCCAACATTCCTCAAATACCTGTATTTCCGACTTTTCCTGCTTTACAATTCGCAGATTTAGTTGCTAGTAACTATGTTTCAAGCAATCGATTTAACAGTTCTTTAGAGCCGGATATTAATGCAATATTAACCTCGGGTTGGCAAACTGTGCTCGGTCAACTTAAAAAGTTTGTTAATGAGCCTGCTTTTTCTGAAAAGATGACTATCGCTTTTGGAGAAAGAATTGATTTAGACTCTGCTACATCTTTAATTCAAAACTTATCTAATGGTCAATTTTTACCTCAAATTGAAATTCTTTCACTTAAAGATATCAACGGCTATAATGGCGCTTTTGATGTTCTAACAAATACACTTTACATTTCTGAAGATTTCCTGCTGCGAAATGCCAATAATCCTGACGCGATCGCTAGTGTCCTTCTTGAAGAAATCGGTCATTCCGTTGATTCTCGTGTCAATGCAATCGATTCTGTAGGAGATGAAGGAGAAATTTTTTCAGCTTTGGTTCGAGGAACTAATTTGAGTCCGGCTGATGTTTTGACTTTAAAATCTGAAAATGACCAAGTTACTATCAGTCCCAATGGACAGCCTATTTTAGTCGAAACATCAGCCTCAGCGTGGACAACGGCTGTTTGGGACTGGAATTGGAATAAAGTAGGAGATACTACTTTGCCCAAGCGTAATGATCGATTAAATGGTGTAAATGTAGACTGGGGAACCGGATCAATCCTGGGACGTTCGGACAAGTTCATTGCTGGAATGTGGAATTACTCTTACTTTGATGCCAATAAAACCTATAAGTTTCGAGTCAAAGCCGATGATGGATTTTATTTATTTGTGAGTCCCGATGGAGAAAATTGGAAGAGTTTTATGAATCAATGGGAGTATGCTTACAATAATAATGACAACTATAAGACTTTTAAGGAATATAGTTTTACGCCTACCACCAGTGGCAATCATTATGTTTGGGCTTATGTTTTTGAAAACGAAGGTGCTGCGTCTTTTGATTTTTCCTGGGATAATGGTTGGGATAAAAATCGCGGCGGATTGAATTATGCAGATGGTGATTCAACTCTTCAATATATGTACGAAGAGATGAAAAATAATGCTTCAAGTGATTATGTTAAAAACATAAAACGCTTGAAAAATGAATGGTGGAATCCTGCATCTCAAGGCACGGCTGATGGTCTATGGGTAAATAAAGTTCGTGACAATGGAGAATGGGATCATAAGTGGAAATTAGACGATAAATTAAAGTTGAGAGCTTCAAATGATGTTTATTATCCTGTCTGGGGGAATAGCGATCGTGAGTTTTTCTATGATATATGGTCAAATATTCACTATGGTTACGTTGGAAAAGCTGTTGGGTATTCTGACTTCGTGCTACAATCTGCTGCAAGTTTAAATGATTTAGGGAAATTCAATTTAGACTTTAAGGATACCAACGCAATCAAGTTAGGCATTGAATTATGGAATGAAACAGGAGGAAATCCCAATAACTTAACTCCTGAAAAGTTGCGACAAAAAGTAATTAGTAAAGCGTCAGAGCTTAGCACGATTAACATTGTAAATGGAGCCTAAAAAAATAATGATCGGTGACGCGAAGGTTATCTTTTAACATAAACTGATGCCTTTTTCCCGAATAGGGGCCGTCAAATCCCAGTTGTTTCAGGTAATAAATTAAGTCTCGACGTTTGACTGGTTTTAAAGGAGGCATCAGGCAACTTCCTTGGTAACTGTAAGGTCGATATTATCAAGGACAGGTAAAGAAAGATTCATTGTGAGACTAAGTAAGATCCAGTCTTCCAATACCTCTTGCAATTCTTCTCGACAAGCTTCGAGAGTTACAGCATTTGCATAGACTCCCTCACAGATAGGAATTTCTCCGTAGAAAGTCCCATCATCAGGGAAAATTTCATACTTAGCTTGCTTCATGGCAGCTTGGATGTATTTAGTTAACATATTAAAGCAATCTCCTTTTTCTTAAGCACCATTTGATACTCAGCTTCAACATCAGCGCGATTTGCCTCAATATAAGCTAAAGCCGCGTTAATTTGTTCTTCTGTAAGGTCAAACAATCCCCTGATAAACTTAGGCGGGTATTGAGCCGTTACATAGTCCATGATGTCGTAGATCGTGATGCGCGTACCTGCGATCGTCAGTCCTCTTTCTGTACGGATGATAACTGTTTGTTCGTCGGATATGCTTGTCATGCCTCTAACTTCCTAGAAGTTATTTCTATATTATAATAATTATCAAAACTCTTGCAACAATCATTGTTTTTGGTTTGTTTGCGCTCACCCTGAGAGTAAGGTGCGTCGCTCATCGATTGTCGATTTTCATTGAGGATTTAAGGGCGGCGACCCACCCGGTTTCTGACTTCTCACAGACTCCAAGAAACCGGGTTAGAGCGATTATTTACGCATCCTTACCGAGATTTTGAAAAGAAACCCGGTTTCTAATTCCCACGCGCCCCACGCGATCGTCCAACAGTCAACTAAACCCAGCTAACCACAAGGGAAGCATCAGCAGCAAACCGACAGAAGTGAGGGCGATGCTGCTAGCTAACAAATCGCGATCGAGTTCATATATTTCTGCTAAAATCAGCACCGAAAGAGCCGTGGGCGTTCCCGACATCAATACCAACACGAACCTCGGATCGCCGCTCAATCCAAAAAAACTAGCACCCAATCCGATCAGCACCGGCACAATTACTACTTTTAACAGCGACGGGATTAACGCTAGTTCAAAACTTTGCCATGTTTTAATAGATCTCAGGCGGATACCAACCAGCAGCAAAGCACTAGCAATTACCCCGAAAACTGCCGCCTGCAATCCCGATTCTACTGTCTCGGGTAGGGGGATACTTCTCGTAAAAAAACCTATGATAAATGCCCAGAGAGCGGGAACTGTCAGCACGTCACGAAGCTGAATCCACCAGTGATTTTTTTCGTCGGAATGCCCGAAATAGCTAGCAAGAAATACACCGAATCCGTAACTTCCGATCACGTTGTTGGTGACGCTGTACAAGACTGCCCAGTTGTTGTTATCGCTGCTGATGATGGCGGGGGTGATTGCTAATCCGACAAAGCCGGTATTGCCTAACATTGCAGCTAGGATAAAACTACCTTGGCTCGATCGCGTCAATGAATTTACATTTAATAGAAATAAATTAACTAAAGAATGTTTGCCCTCAAAATATGGCTTTTTGACGTGGCGGGCGCTCACCCGCCGCAATAACACCCAAGTCAACCAAGCTAAACTCGTACTGACAAATAATACGAATATGGCGATCGCGGGCGTGAATCCCACAGCACCGGAAAAATCGCTCTGACGGGCTAAAACTGCAATTTGCAGCGGTATCCCAATCCAGAACAGAAAGCGGCTCAGCAGCTTGGGAAAATCAACTGGGATGTACCGAAACAGCAGCAGTCCCAAGCCTGTCCAGATAACTAGAGGCGTATAAGCGTGAAATAATGTCTCAATCATAAAAACTTAACTTGACAATTTGAAATGTCTCTATTGATTAATAGTAAAGCCCAAACCCCTTGGAAAAAAGCGATTTATCCTTAGCCCAGCCCCCGTAGGGGCGTGCTGGGCTAAGGATTTGTCTTACATTTTCCGAACAGATGTGCTGTGTTTTCCTGTCCTTTCCTTGACACCGAAACACGGCGAGACTAAATCTGCTGATTAGATTGTGCCGATCAATTCAATTTCAAAGAATTAACAGGCACCTCATCCCAAGAAGTAACAGTTCGCAATGTAGCAACCCAGCCCTGTTCTTTTTGCTCTGCCGTCAAATTCTGCTCAAAAGATTCGTGGCATTGCTTCGCTTGAGTCTCATCGCCACAAGCAATGCAAGCATAAAGAATACCCGACGGATCGATTTGCTCGTTTACCCAAATAATCACGATCTGCTCTCTCAGTCAAAATCTACTGTTAGTTAAATTTTCCTATATTTTTGCCAATTATTTACTAGGATTTACGCAACAAAAAATTGACCCGCGAGGTGCCCAGAAACCGGGTTGTTCGCGAAAATACCCGTTACAGACGGCAGATTCACCAAAAAACCCGGTTTCTGAGAGTCGTTTATGAGAGTCGGAGCGCGATCGCCAACTGATAAAATTACTTCGAGGCCAAACTCGCCAAAGACTCGCCCGCCACCCGGCAAATCCGCCAGTCGGGCATCACATCAGCACCGATTCCCTTGTAAAATCCGATCGCCAATTCATTCCAATCAAGCACACTCCACTCCAAGCGCCCGCAGCCCCTTTCCACCGTCAACCGCGCCAAATAAACAATCAAAGACTTACCAATTCCGCGCCCGCGAAACTCAGGAAGCACAAACAAATCCTCCAAATAAATCCCCGGCTGAGTCAAAAAAGTAGAATAATTGTAAAAAAATAGCGCCCAGCCGACAATCCGATCTTCGCATTCTGCTAGAATTGCTTCAGCAAAAGGGCGATCGCCAAACAAATGATTTTCCAAATCAACCGCATTACCTGTTACCGCGTGAGATAACTTTTCGTACTCAGCTAAAGCCTCAATCAAATCAAACAGCACCGGCACATCGGCGCGGGTAGCCGGACGCAAAATCACCTCATCAGACATAAATCAATCAGTAGTAAGCGACAATCAACAATTAAATATAACAGAAGTCATTAGTCATTAGTCATTAGTCATTAGTCATTAGTCATTAGTCATTATTTGTAGGGTGCGTCGCCATTAAAAATCCCATACATATATCGACAATCTCATAGCGACGCACCTAGATTTTTCAATAACCAGACAAACAACCCCGAGTTTCACTCCGCCCAAGTTGTAGGGTGCGGATCCATAAAAAATCCCAAAAATTACTCCTTACCAGGCAGAAGCCTGGTAATACCATTTTTCTGACCTATATGCTATGGATGAAGTCTTAGCCCCCCCGAAATCGCGGGGGGGTTGGGGGGGTAATATTTAGCGCTACTTTATGAAAGGCAGAGCCTCTGAATATTTGTTCCAAGGCAGAGCCTTGGAACCAGTTAAAACCAGTTAAACCCTTGGCAATGCGCGTGCATGTTTGTATAGACGCGAATGACCTTCGCCGTCCGATCTTTAAGATTTTTCAAAATGCAAACTCAATGTTTTCGAGCTTATTTCAACCAGCCCTTCAACCGTTCCGTCACTTGAGGGCGGCGCAGCTTTCGCATTGCCTTATTTTGAATTTGACGGACTCGTTCGCGGGACAAATTAAACAAACTGCTGACTTCTTCTAAAGTGTAAGGTTCGCCAGTGATCAAACCGTAACGCATCGCAACAATCTCTTTTTCCCTCTCGGTCAAAATATTATCCAACACCTCCAAAATATCTTGGCGCATCATCATCTCATTCATCTGAGCTTCGGGAGATTGCGTTGCGTTATCTTCAATAACATCCAAAAGTTCCGAACTTTCTTCCGTGCCGATGCGGTGGTTGAGAGAAAGAGACTGTCTGCGTACTTGCTGGAGATACCGAAGCTGTTCGGCAGTTACTTCCATTTCTTTAGCAAGTTCAATTTCAGTGGGATTGCGTTGAAGAGAACGCTTCAAATCCCGATAAACTCTTTTGAGTTTATTTAACTGTTCGACAATGTGAACTGGCAACCGAATTGTCCGCCCTTGATTGGCAATGGTGCGGGTAATTCCTTGGCGAATCCACCAATAGGCATAGGTAGAAAATTTATAACCCTTCTCAGGATCGAACTTTTCGGCGGCGCGGTTCAAACCTAAAGCTCCTTCCTGTATTAAATCAAGGAAAGGTACGCCCCGATTGAGATAGCGTTTGGCGATAGAAACCACCAAGCGCAAATTCGAGCTGATCATTTTCCGTTTTGCTGACTGACACTGGTAGCGGAGTTGTTGTAGTTGAGTTTCGCTTACCCCCAAAGCAGCGGCGATTTCAGCTTTTGTTGGTACTCTGTCCAATTCCTGCTTTAAACGCTCTTCTAGTTCCTGAAGTGCTACCAATTCTTGAACGCGGCGCGCCAACTCTACCTCTTCGGTGGCACTCAGTAGAGGATAGCGAGCCATTTCTTTGAACAAAGCTCCCACGGGATCGTCGGCAGACCAACTGTTGTATGCTGACGATCTTGTTACCGTCGGACGATCGATCTCGGTGTCCTCATCCTCTGCGATTGCGAGTGAGGCTTCGGATGCCACCGCAAAACTGCCTAAGTCAGATTTTGCCATATGTGCTTGGTGTCCGTGGGATGATTTGAAAAGTATCCCTTCACTGTAACCAATTTAATCAGAAATTTCCGAAATCCATCTAGAAGTTCGTGACTGATATCAGATAGCACCAATTTTATACATTTTTATTGAGTTCTAGCCAGCAAAGGAGCAGCCTGCAATAACTGCTGAGTATAAGGGTGCTGCGGATTAGTAAAAATATCCCTAGTTTTCCCGATTTCCACAATTTTTCCTGAATTCATTACAGCAATGCGATCGCAAAAAAATCTCGCCACCCACAAATCGTGCGTAATAAACAGATAAGTCAAATTAAATTCCTGCTTCAACTCCAACATCAGCTCTAATACTTGAGTCTGCACGCTAGCATCCAGCATACTCACCGGTTCGTCACAAATAATCAGTTGCGGCCGAGTAATCAAAGCTCTGGCGATGGAAACCCGCTGCTGTTGTCCCCCCGACAGTTCCCCCGGATAGCGGCGAAAGAAATCCTCTCCTGGAGTCAAACCCACCCGCTCTAACATTTGGATTACTTGTTTTTTAGCTTCTTCTCCATTAGCTAATTTGTGAATCAACAAAGGATCGGCAATACTTTGCCCGACTGTCATCATCGGATTCAAGCAAGCGTGGGGGTCTTGAAATACCATTTGCATTTGGCGGCGGTGTTTCCTGACAGCATCGGGACTGAGAGCCGTGATATCTATTCCTTGAAATTCAACTTTGCCACCCGTGGGGGGAATTAGCCGCAAAATCGTGCGAGATAACGTACTTTTGCCGCAGCCTGACTCCCCTACTAGCCCGAGGATTTCTCCCCGTTCTAGCTCTAAACTAACGCCATCTACGGCTTTAATTACCTGGCGGTTCCGCGAAAATAATTGATCTAATAAACTGCTTTCTAAACTGTAGTGCTGCTGTAAATTCGTCACAGTCAACAGAGGTGAATTTGTTAAGTTTGTAGTGAGGACTTCAGTCCTTCTTTCCTCCGATGTTAACCCTTTACCCGAATCAGCTTGAATGTGCAAAGCTGCTTTCAGGAGCGATCGAGTATATTCGTGCTGCGGGCGTTCAAACACATCCAACACCGGCCCAGTTTCCACGACTTTGCCGCCGTACATCACCGCAATGCGATCGCAATACTCAGCCACCATCGCCAAATCGTGAGAAATCAGCAAAATCGCCGTTCCCCTGGAAGCGCAAAGTCGGGTTAATTCCTGCAAAATCTGAGCGGCGACAGTTACATCCAAACTCGTCGTCGGTTCGTCGGCCACAATTAACTTCGGATCGAGCAAAAGAGCCAAAGCAATTGCCACTCTTTGGCGCATTCCGCCGCTAAATTCGTGGGGAAATTGATCCCAGCGAGACGCCGGAATTTTCACAGCATCCAAAATCTCGATCGCCCGTTGCTTAGCTTCCTTGCGATTCAAATTCGGTCTGTGAGCCTGCAAAGTCTCCATACAGTGTTCCCCGACAGTCATCAAAGGATCGAGACGAGTCATCGGATCTTGAAAAATCAACGCCACAGCTTCGCCCCGAAACCGTCTGAGGCGCGAAGCATCCATCTCAAACACCGACTCTCCCCCAAAAGCAACCCGCCCCTCAACCAAAGTCGAATCCGGCAACAACCGCATCGCCGCCCGTCCCAAAGTTGACTTACCGCAGCCAGACTCCCCAACCAATCCCAGTTTTTCCCCCGGTTCCAGCGCCAGGGAAACCCCATCAACGGCCCAACCGGATACGCCTGGCCGCTGAGGATAAGCTACTCGTAGATTTTCAACCGAAAATAGAGAAGAGTCATTAGTCATTAGTCCTTAGTCCTTAGTAATTGGTAATGGGTGATTGGTAATTGGTAATTGGTAATTGAGGAATTGGCAGGCAGGATAATTATTAATTTTTTTGTTAATTCAATTCACTTCATAACTCATAGCACCCAAATTACCAATTCTATCGTTGACCTTGGCATCGGAATCATATTTTGGGGATTGCAGTGCGAGCTTAAGAGCTTGCTTTTTGAACGCGGAACCAAGCGGGATGCTCGCTTTTGGAATACTCACGAGCTTAAGAGCTCGCACTCGGAGATAATCTCGTTGACCTTGGCATCGGA
>NZ_JAEQCI010000064.1:88023-105578 GCF_020738565.1 Microcoleus sp. PH2017_12_PCY_D_A
CACTCGGAGATAATCTCGTTGACCTTGGCATCGGAATCATATTTTGGGGATTGCAGTGCGATCGTCCCCGCTCGCTTTTTGAACGCGGAACCAAGCGGGGACGATCGCTTGCAGAATATAATTCGGATCTAACGGATTTGATATTACCCCAATTACCAATTCCCCAATTACCTGTTTGCCCAATGACTAATGACTAATGACTAATGACTAATGACTAAATTTCCTTTCGCTTCAACTCAGCTCTCCGCAATATGTAAGTAGCCGCACAATCAGCGTGGGGATGGTCTGCTAAAACTTCCGCTAGTTCCAACACATATCCGGCGATGTCCGGGCCCAGCTTCTCAGTCAGCACCTGACGTTCCCGAGCAGCGAGTTCTTGCACGCGGGCCTTAGCTTGCCAGTTGGGAGAAAACATCTTGTCAATCTCGGTGTGGAATCCCAGACTTTCGAGAATATCCCACTCGCCGTTATCGCACCAAATGCCCCCGCACAACATACAGCGCTCTATGTAAAAGGGCACTCTGCTGAAAGGAACTTTCGCCCGGGAGAGATAGTGACCGTCTTCGGGACACAGCGCTGCTTTGCTGTCGTAGGGAGACGGCGTGAATTCTATGCCGAGAGTGCCTGTCGCATCTGGCTTCTGGGATTTGTTGTACCACTGGCTGTGCTCTTTCTGCCAAGCTTCGTATTCTTTGCCCGGAATCCAGATACCGTAACAGTTGGGACACCACTGCACCGACATACTGCCGGCTAAGGTGCCGCCGTCTAAGTTGGGATGTTTACATTTTGGACATTCCACCGCTTTATTTCTCCTTGCCTTATCTATTCCCTGTTAATTCAGTTATTAATTTTGCATCTGGACGGGCCCGGGCGCACCAGATTTTTTTTGGAGCACCGCACCGCAGTAGCCAATTAGCGTGTTAAGTCGCTCCGCCGTCGCAGTTTGCCTTGCGGATGCTGTTGCTGGCTGCTTCGCTACTTGCAAAAACGTGACATCTGTTCCCAATAACCGCAGTTGCTTGTGAATTTCCGTCAAATATGACTGTTCTGGGGGGGGCTCTGAGGCGTCTAACTCAGCGCTGGGGGATCTCATGATTTGGTTTCCGAAAAATTGTTGCACTTTTTTGTATTCGATCGCCAGCGCTGCCCGATCGAGATTATCCTGTGCAACAGTTCTTTGTAGCTGTTCGAGTGCTTGCTGTAATTCTTCGTAGCAATGGCGGCGGTCTTCGGACAATATCATGATTTTGCAAACAAATTTGTCTTTATAATCAAAGTAGATTCTTGCTTAAGCTTTGCTCGTATTCAAGGAAGCCCTGCCTTTTTGCAGCAATTCCCTGTTTTTAGAGAAAATTTCATCACTGGGGGGCGTCACTCGATCGCTCTGGCTTCTGCTTTGAGTTTAGCGTTGCCTGTAAATGGCGATCGCCCGCCGGAGTCCGCTGCTGCCGCCAAAATATTCTTATCTTACCCGATCGACCGACCGCAGCGGCCGCAGTGGAGTCACTATATTTTCCTACCCCAGAGGGGGGGCAGCTCGCAATTAGATAGGTATAGTTAACACAAAAATCGACTATTTTTTGGGATTGCAAATTGTGGCATTCAATTAGTTTAGTATAACTAAACACAGAAATTCGGCAATTCAACCGAAAACCGGCTTTTAACCATTTGTATTTCTAATTTTTAAAGGTGTACCCCATGAACGCGAATACTCTGACTCCCTCGAACGCGATCGATCCTTGCATAGTTCCCGATTGGCTGCAAGAATGCCTGAACGCTCGATCGCAACCTGACGAGGCCCCAAACCCAAATTGCACCGCTGACAACGGCTTAATTTGTCGGGCCTTTGAATTTGCCCGCGACTTGCACGAAGGACAGTACCGCAAATCTGGAGAACCTTACATTTGCCATCCGGTAGCTGTAGCTGGAATACTCCGATATATGGGCGGAAACAGTGCCATGATTGCCGCAGGTTTCCTCCATGACATTGTGGAAGATACAGATATTACTCTCGAAGAAATAGAACAGCGGTTTGGGGCAGAAGTGCGACAGTTAGTCGAAGGTGTCACCAAGCTTTCTAAGTTTAATTTTTCCAGCAAAACAGAGCGCCTTGCCGAAAATTTCCGCCGAATGTTCCTCGCAATGGCTAAAGATATTCGCGTCATTGTCGTCAAACTCGCAGACAGACTGCACAACATGAGGACTTTGGAGCATTTGTCCCAAGAAAAGCAGCGCACAATTGCCCTAGAAACCCGAGAGATTTTTGCTCCCCTGGCCAACCGTTTGGGTATCGGGCGCTTTAAGTGGGAATTGGAAGATTTAGCGTTTAAATACCTGGAACCGGAAGCTTACCGCGAAATTCAGGACTTGGTGGCGGTGAAGCGGGGCGATCGAGAAACCCAACTCGCAGAAGTCACAGATTGTTTGCGAGAAAGGCTTGACAATTTAGGCATTAAATGCTATGAAGTCAGCGGCCGTCCCAAACATTTGTACGGGATTTATGGGAAGATGCAGCGCCGGCAAAAAGGCTTTAACCAAGTGTACGATATTGCTGCGGTGCGGATCATAGTAGAAACCAATGATGACTGTTATCGCGCATTGGCGATCGTCCACGATTCATTCCGCCCGATCCCCGGCCGCTTCAAAGACTATATCGGTTTACCAAAAGCCAACCGTTATCAATCTTTGCACACCGGAGTAATCGGCACCAGCGGCCGCCCCATCGAAGTACAAATTCGCACCGTAGCAATGCACCACATTGCAGAATACGGCATTGCAGCCCACTGGAAATACAAAGAAACCGGCGGTTCCAATACCACAGTCACCGGCGACGACGAAAAATTTACCTGGCTGCGACAACTGCTAGAATGGCAAACCGATCTCAAAGACGATCGCGAATATTTACAAAGCATTAAAGACAACTTATTTGACGAAGATATCTACGTTTTTACTCCTAACGGAGACGTGATTGCACTCAACAGCGGCTCAACACCCGTAGATTTTGCCTACCGCATTCACAGTGAAATAGGCAATCGCTGCACCGGCGCCCGAGTCAACGGGCGAATGGTGACACTTGACAAGGTTTTAAAGAATGGCGACATTGTAGAAATCTTGAACCAAAAAAACGGTCATCCGAGCTCCGACTGGCTGAATTTTGTCAAGACAAACGGAGCAAAAAACCGAATTCGCCAGTGGTTAAAGCGATCGCACCGAGATGAAAATCTCGCTCGCGGGCGGGAATTGCTGGAAAAAGAATTAGGTAAAAACGGCTTAGAATCCTTGCTGAAATCTGAACCCATGCAATCAGTGGCTCAGCGCTGCAACTACCACAGCGTCGAAGATTTAATCGCAGGTTTGGGCTACGGCGAAGTCACCCTAAATCTCGTAGTCAACCGACTGCGAGATTTAGTCAAAGTGCAGCAAAAAATAGAAGCTGCACCCGCAGGAATCCAGGAATCCCCCGTGCAAATACCTGCATCAGCGGCACCCAAGCCCGTACCGAGTTCGTCTCCGAGCAAATCGCCGATCGCAGGTGTAGAAGGATTGCTGTATCATTTAGCCGGCTGTTGCTGTCCGATTCCCGGCGAATCAATTATTGGAGTTGTGACTCGCACCCGAGGAATTTCGATTCACCGCCAAGGATGTTCAAATGTTGAAAGCGTCCCGGGAGATAGATTAGTTCCTGTGAGTTGGAATTCCACCAACCGCAATGAATCTCGCCCCAATACTTATCCGGTGAACATTCAAGTAGAAGCCCTCGATCGAGTGGGAGTTCTCAACGATGTATTATCGCATTTGAAGGACAACAAAGTCAACGTCCGCAGCGCCCAAGTCAAAACATATCCCGGATTGCCGGCATTAATTGACTTGTGCATGGATATCCAGGATAAAGAACAGTTTGAGCGGACTTGTATGCAAATTAAAAAGATGAGCGATATTTTGAATTTGCGCAGGCTGAGCGAAGCTGAGTGAAGGAACTTAAGAGAAAATTTACCGCATGGTACAACTTAGCCTTAACTCCGTGATTCCTTCAGAAAAGCTGACGAACTATTTATTAATCCGGCTTCCTAAAGATCAATACTTCGGACAGTTTTTTAACAGCCCTGTAAGCCTTACGTAGTCAGCCATGCCATTTTTTACGTATTTTCTGCAACGAGTGGGTCAAAGTCAAACATTGAAAAAATAGTCCAGCATATAGCCAGCAAGGGTTTCGGAGACTCGATCGCATCTAAAACTGTCCGAAGTATTGAAAGATGACAAATCTCAGTTTCTCGCTCGGGGTGGTTACGATCTAGAAAACTGGCAGCAGCTCGATCGAGATTTGAGAGTCCAGATACTTTCATTGGAAGCAGAGCCAATGACCAACACAAAATACGGTCAAAAGTACATGATTCGAGGCAGTTTAACAGGGCCAAACGGTAGAACTTTACAAGTCAAAACCGTTTGGATAGTTACTCCATCCGAAACGAGATTTGTTACATTAGTTCCTGATTAACAAGAGGTAATCCGCCATGAAGTTTGCACTTTTTTCACAAGTAGCATTGCGCGAAGACATCCCGAATTACAATCTAAAAAAAGGTGCTATAGCAACTATTGTTGAGCATTACCCGATGCCGGAAGGTCAAGAAGACGGTTATAGCTTAGAGGGTTTCAATGTCGAAGCAATTACAGTTGAAGTTGCGGAGTCCCAGATTGAATCAATCAAAGCTCCTGTTTTGCAGCTTGGCAAATTAAGCTAACGCCGGCATCCGCGAGAAGTATATGTAGGGTGCGCAGTGCGCACCTTACTAGATGTAGCGTGTCAAACCATTTTTTGCATAATTCCTGCCCTTATTTCGCCGGAGTCCCAGGCTGGGAGTCGCCCAACTTTTGCAGCAAAAACTGTCGCGCTACTTGTGCAGCATCCTGCTGTTTTCCATCAACTTGATAGTTGAGTTGGCGCATATCTTCCTCCGAGATTTTGCCGCCCAACTCAGCGAGCACTGGACGCAATTCTGGGTATTTTTCCAAAATTTGCGATCGCACAACCGGAACAGCTTCGTAGGGCGGGAAATAGTTCTTATCATCTTTGAGTATTACCAAACCCAAACTTTGAATCAAACCATCCGTCGTATTACCGGCAATCACATCTACTTCTTTTTGTTGCAGCGCTTGATAAAGCAATCCTAACAGCAACTCCTTCGGTTCTCCAGCAAATTTAATCCCGTAAGTTTTAGCTAATCCCGGAAATCCATCTTCTCTGTCTTTGAATTCTGGCCCAAAACCAGCGCGCAATTTTGGTGCAGCCTTGCTTAGTTGTGAGAGAGTTTGCAAGTTGAGTTTTTTGGCATCTTCTCCCCGCACGATAATCGCAAAACCGTTATTAAATCCCAGCGGCTCAGTCCATTCGGCTTTAAACTGTTTGGGATACTCTTGTTTGAGATAGTTGAGGACTTTTTTGGGGTCAGAAATAGGCTTTTGTTTGAGAATATTGGTAAAACCTGTACCTGTATATTCGACGTACAAGTCAATTTTTCCTGCTGTTAGGGATTGATGGCAAAGCGAGCCTCCGAGGTTGAGTTCGCGTTCTACTTTAATATCTGTTTTGGCTTCGATGTGCTGTGCTAAAATTTCGGCTAAAATGACTTGCTCGGAAAAGTCTTTCGAGCAAATTACAACTTGTTTTTGAGAACTCGAATTGCAGCTTGTGACTGCTAACAAGCAAAGCAATGATATACAGGAATATAAAAGATGGCTTTTTGATATTTTCATTTTTTTATTGTAACATTTATGTAGATAGATACAGGAGAAAATATGCTATTGAGTGTCAGCGATACGATCCGGGAGCAGCGACAATTTTTTGCTACTGGGAAAACTAAAGATGTGGATTTTCGGATCGAACAACTCAAAAATCTCAAAAGTGCGATCGCCTCCAATCAATCACGGATTGTGGATGCTGTCAAGGCAGATTTGAACAGGCCCGAGTATGAGGCTTATTTTGAAATTGCTGCGATCGCAGAAGTTAATTATGCCATCAAAAACGTTGAATCGTGGGCCAAGCCGAAAAAGGTGCCGACATCGATCGATCAATTCCCCGCCTCAGCCCGCATTTACCCGGAACCTTTGGGCGTCGTTTTAATTATCGGGCCTTGGAATTACCCGTTTCAGCTCATGATATCACCTTTGGTCGGGGCGATCGCCGCCGGCAACTGCGCCATCCTCAAACCCTCAGAAATCGCCTCGCACACCTCCGAAGTTGTCGCGGATATGATTCTCACAGCCTTCGATCCCGCCTACATCGCAGCCATCCAAGGAGGAGTCGAAACCAGCAAACAATTATTAGCCGAAAAATTCGACCACATCTTCTTTACCGGAGGCACAAAAATCGGTAAAGTAGTCATGGAAGCCGCCGCCAAACACCTGACACCTGTCACATTAGAATTGGGCGGCAAAAGTCCTTGCATTGTAGACTCAGACATTCAAGTTGAATATACTGCAAGACGCATTGCGTGGGGCAAATTCATCAATGCAGGTCAAACTTGTATTGCTCCCGATTACCTGTTAGTTGACAAAAAAGTTAAACCCGCTTTGATGCAAGCAATCAAAACATCAATTCACGAATTTTACGGCGACGATCCGCAGAAAAGTCCCGACTATTCGCGAATTATCAATCAGCATCATTTACGACGTTTGGCTGAGTTTGTCAAAGATGGCGAAATTGTAGCTGGCGGCCAAACCAGCGTCGAAGACAAATATATTGCGCCGACGGTAATTGACAAGGTTTCCTGGGAGTCGCCGGTGATGCAGGATGAGATTTTTGGCCCGATTTTGCCCGTTTTGGAGTATGAAGAGCTCGGAGATGCGATCGCCCAAATCAACGCCCGCCCCAAACCCCTAGCTTTGTATTTGTTCTCGAAAGATAAAGAGAAACAAGAGCGAGTTTTGCGCGAAACTTCTTCCGGCGGAGTTTGCATTAATGACACGGTTATGCAAGTCGGAGTCACAACTTTACCTTTTGGCGGAGTTGGCGACAGCGGCACCGGCAGCTATCACGGAAAAGCTAGTTTTGATACTTTTTCACATCAAAAAAGTGTGCTGCAAAAGTCGTTTTTACTTGACTTAAAATGGCGGTACGCTCCCTATCTAGGTAAGTTGGATTTGATTAAGAAAATTATCGGTTGAACGGGATACTCCTTTCAATATACAAGGGGCGGGGCTTAACCAACACTTACAATTGTTAGCTGGATTAAATAGGTTTGTAGTGCGGACTTTAGTCCGCAGAATTTGATGCGGACTAAAGTCCTCACTACAAACCTTTGAAGGAAATCACAGAATTTGATGCGGACTAAAGTTCTCACAGGTTTGTAGTGCGGACTTTAGTCCGCAGAATTTGATGCGGACTAAAGTCCTCACTACAAACCTTGGGAAATTAAGGAAATCGCAGAATTTGATGCGGACTAAAGTCCTCACTACAAACCTTGTAAAGTCCTCACTACAAACCTTGGGAAATTAAGGAAATCAGAGGCTGGGAAATTAGCCACCTGCTTAATGTTGATTGAGTTAAAATAATGTAAGTTATTCCCCGAAATTCTTATGTTTCCACTTAAATATCCCGTGCCTCAAACAGAACCCCCTCGATCGCCCAAAGAAACGCTCCCCACGATGTACGATCTACCTAGCGAAAATCCGGAGGAACCTGGTTTGCCTGATGAATTTCACGGCTTGCAACCGCAGTTGCTGAGCTACACCTTCCGCCCTGGCAGCTATTCGGCTTCCCAAATATTTACCGGAAGCGACATGAATCTTTATTATGACGTGCGTCACCCGCTTTGGTACAAGCGCCCGGATTGGTTTGGAGTTGTCGGAGTTTCCCGGTTGTACGATGAAGTTGATATGCGGCTGAGTTACGTTATTTGGCAAGAGGGTGTGAATCCTTTTGTGATTGTAGAATTGCTCTCGCCGGGAACAGAAAAAGAAGATTTGGGAGAAAATGAGGGGGAAAATCTACCGTCGGCGCCTGAACAAATAGCAGGTAATGGTAACATCAACCGCGAACCGACTTCGGAAAAGCCTCTGCGGAAATGGGAGGTTTACGAGCAGGTTTTGCGAATTCCTTATTATGTTGTTTTCAGCCGCTACACCAATCGATTGAGGGCTTTTAAATTGGATGGAGCTCGCTATGAAGAATTAGAACTCTCTGACTCGCGCCTGTGGATGCCTGAGATTGATTTAGGCTTGGGTTTGTGGCACGGGGATTATCTGGGAGTCGATCGACTGTGGTTGCGCTGGTACGATAGTGAGGGCAATTGGATTCCGACTCCCGAGGAGCGGGCAGAACAGGCACAAGGGCGGACAGAGCATGCACAAGGGCTTGCCGAGCAGGAAAGACAGCGTGCAGAGACTGCTGAAGCTCGCTTGGAATTTTTGATGCAAAGACTGCGGGAATCTGGCATCGATCCCGATCGATTCTTGAACGGTTAATGCTCGTGAATTGTTTTTGCAGACTTACGCGCTACGAACCAAGAAACCGGGTTTTGTCAACCGAGATTAAGCGTTTAAAGCCCTTATATTTTCGTTAAAAAACCCAGTTTCCGACCAACCGTGCCTAAGTCTGATTCACTTTACAAGCAGACTCTCGATGTAGTAAAATCGCCGATTAAAGGCAATTTTGACTATATTATAATGAAAAAAATCTTATCATTTTTTGCCGTTCCAGCGATTATGGCTTCTGCCTCCTTGGCTAGTTACATTCCACCCACCTATGTTTTGCGAGTAGAAACTGTAAAACCGGGACTGCTGCGGCTGACAAATACTTCAACTCAACCTATTTATGTCAAAAGCTTTATCCTCCGCAACCACACAGTCAACGAACTCGGCAAACGAACCGGAGAAGTTGATAAAATTTTGGTGGATGTGAATGCGGCGATCGCTCCTGGCCACAGTGTACTAGAATCAATTGACAAGTATCCATATCGGACAACCGCCCATACTGAGCTGGTGCAGTGGAATGAGAGACGCAAAGTTCACCGAGACGGATTGCTGATCTGTTTTATTAACGACTTCAATCACAATGTCTTTGTAACTCCTAACGGGCATTTGCCCTGTCCAAAATAAGTCACATCACAAGTGTCATAATATCTTTTAGGATCTTCTCGTCCAACCGCAATTTATGGAACCTTTAGCAAAAGAAATCTGTGCCGCCTGCCTCCCAAACTCTCCCCGCGTCACGGCTTACGAAATTATCCAACTTAAGCCTCAAATTCCCGACTGGAATTTGATTGAAAAAAATGGTATTCCCCAGTTAGAGCGCACCTACAAATTCCCGGATTTCAAAAGTGCGATCGCCTTTACAAACAGCGTCGGCGCAGCAGCAGAAACTGAAGGGCATCACCCCGCACTGTTAACCGAGTGGGGAAAAGTTACCGTTACTTGGTGGACTCACTCGATTTCGGGATTGCACCGCAATGATTTTATTATGGCGGCAAAAACAGATGCGATCGCACATCAATTCTCAACCTAAAATCAGATTCAACGGCTAATGATAGTTTCAGATGTCGGAGCGCCGAATACGGGTGAATGTTGTTGATTCGCATTCAACAATTCCAAATTTAGCCGGTAGCCGACATTCCGCACAGTTTGAATTAGACTCGGCTGTCGCGGGTCGATTTCGATTTTTTTCCGCAGAGAGAGTACGTGAGTGTCGATCGTGCGCGGGTTGTCAATTGCATCAGGCCACGCCCGACGCAGCAAATCGGAGCGCGACAGCGGGACTCCTCCAGCTTGAGCCAGCACGTAGAGCAGGCTGAATTCCTGGGGAGTCAGCTCGATGTGTTCTTCATGGAGCCTGACTCGGCGCTGCACCAAATCAATTTTTAGCCGCCCGCATTCCAGCATCGCGGGCGGTACCATCGTGCGGTTGCGGCGCATCAGGGCTTCCACCCTAGCCATAAACTCTTGCATCCCAAACGGTTTAGTTAGGTAATCGTCGGCGCCCGACTTCAAACCTTCCACAATATCCGCTTCTGAATTCCGCGCCGACAGCATCAAAATCAGCGATTGTTGTTGCTGTTGGAGCCAGCGGCAAAATTCCAAACCGTCCCCATCCGGCAATTGGGCATCGAGAATGACTAGGGTTGGCTGGCGGCTGAAAAATATTTCCCTAGCATGACTGATATCCGCTGATTGGTGCACCCAGTGACCGACTTGCTGTAAATGCCAGCCCAAGAGCGATCGCAGGTGCGGATTTCCTTCAACAATTGAAATACTTGCAGATCCCACAACGGCGAGCTTCCCTTATCACTAATTGCTACCAGGTTAACAGAGCTTTTGTCAAGGTTTTGTAACCATCGCTACTCAAGCATAAGCTGCATTTAAAGCGGCGAACAAACCCAGGGGATGAATTTTAAAGATTTGGTCAAGTTGCGATCGTCAGACCTGAGAAAGGTTAAATCATTCTGGCGGTGAGCTTACAATGAAAATAAGACAGTCTACAGCCGATCGAGCCTATGACCCAGCCGCCTGCTTTGACCGAACCCCCCGACAGGGTATCCACTCCCAGGAAGTTGACAAATCGCGTAACTGAAACTAAAATGCGTGCAACCGTTCGCTCGGTAGCCGGAACACTCACTCAGTTCGATCGCCAAATTCAGCAACATCCCGACTCTTTTAAACGCACGGCGAATTATCTAGGTGCGCGCGAAAGATTCGAGCAACTGCATTGCAGCGAGTGAAATTTTTTATGGAGGGTAGCCTGTGGAGCAGGGTAAAAACTTTTATTTAGCGATCGCCTCTGGCGCTGAGCTTGCTCAGTATAAATCCGGGCCGTTCCTAAATCCCGCCGTCATTATACACCACAAAGGATTTCAAACTCACACCATGCTACAAGACACCCAAACAATCCGGCACTACCAAAAACTCACCGACGCCCTCGTCGAAATGTGGAATAGAGGTTATCGTTTCGATGACTTGCGGCTTTACTTAGATGGCTACCTCGCAGCCCTGCGACATTGTAACAGCCTGGAACCCTATCTGATTCACAGATTAGAAGAAGAAGCAGCGCGTTACATTCACGATCCTTCCAATTTTGAAATGCCACAGACACAAACACAAGCTGAATCAGACTATTATTAAACACCAAATTTGGTTTAATAAACCTACTAGGTTTGTAGTGAGGACTTCAGTCCTGCCTTGACGCTTTTAATGAATAAGGACTTGCATTCCTTACTACAAACAACCGATAAATAATCGGACATGGTATGAGAGTCAGAAATTCGGAAGCTGTAGCTGCAAAATAGAAGTTTAGTAGGGCGGGGCCGTGTCCGCCCTACTGCTGTTATAGTTAGAGATTTGCGAAAGTTTTAAGTTCGGAGCTCAGAATTTTTAAGTCTTTAACTTACAATATAAAACTCACAATTTAAAACTCAAAACTTTCTTTCTTCTTTCCCTTCCTTTGATTTAAGAAGCTAAAGCGACTTCTACGGCTTCTTGCAATTCGCCCTTTTGATACATCTCGATCATAATATCCGAGCCTCCAATAAACTCGCCATTGATATAAACTTGGGGAATTGTCGGCCAGTTGGAATACTCTTTAACGCCTTGACGAATTTCTTGGTCTGCCAAAACATCAACTGTTTCGTAAGGCACTCCCAAAGTATTGAGAATTTGCACCACAGTATTAGAGAAACCGCACTGGGGCATTAACTTATTGCCCTTCATAAACACCATGATTTTGTTTTGCTTAACCAAGTCGTCAATTCTTTCCTGTGCTGTACTCATGGTAGCTCCTAATATTGTTTGAAAAATTTTAAACGTGGACAGTTGTTTCTCATGAGACAGAAACCGGGTTTTTAACGAAAATCTTTTGTTACAGCCATAGATTCCGGTGAAAAACCCGGTTTCTTTGGTTAGCAACTGTTTCTCAAGCAACTATTGACACAAGCACAAATGTGCGATCGACAATTGCAACTGAAAAACTAAGCAACTTCACTTTTGGCAGCCCATTCTGCCGGAGTTAAAGTTTCCAATGCCAAAGCGTGGATAGCTTCACTAGCCATTGCCTGTTTGAGAGCTCCGTAAACCAGTTGGTGCTGCTTGACTCGGCTTTTCCCTTCAAAGGCGGCAGAGACTACTCTCGCCTGGTAGTGGTCGCCGCCGCCGGTCAAATCGTCAACTTGTATTTTAGCGTCGGGCAACTCTGCCTTAATCATTTCTGCTACTTGAGACGGTGTAACCATTGGTATTTGTGATAAAGGGCTGTATTGAGTATTTTAGTGGAACTATTTGTTAGACGATCGCGGTTGAGCTGCAGCAGGCCGGGGATAGGGCGCATCCACAAAACCCAATTCCAGTAACTGCTGGTAAGCTTTTTTGCCCAAGTCGCGAGTTGGCTGCTGCGATCGAATAATCTGAATCAGTAGGGGAACAGCCAGTTCCGGCTTATTTTGTGCGCGGTGTACCAGCGCCAGCCGGTAGGTAGCTTC
Organism: Microcoleus sp. PH2017_12_PCY_D_A; assembly: GCF_020738565.1. Taxonomy (NCBI): domain Bacteria; kingdom Bacillati; phylum Cyanobacteriota; class Cyanophyceae; order Oscillatoriales; family Microcoleaceae; genus Microcoleus; species Microcoleus sp. PH2017_12_PCY_D_A. The sequence continues at coordinate 100,482 of NZ_JAEQCI010000064.1, forward strand.
GTCGCGCATTTGGGCTGTTTCCACAGCTTTGGTGCGGTTGCTGTCAGCCAAGCGGATGTCAATTCCGGCAAAACTGCTGCCCAGTTGCTGGTAGAAGTTGGAGAGTTGATTGAAAATTTGGCGGGATTCTTGGAGTTTTTGAGCCGCCAGCGTGTAATTTTGACTGGAAATAGCATTGCTGGCTTCTGTCATCAAACGCTGACCTCCGGCAATGCTGAGTACGCTGCTGTCTTGCGTCACTGGGCGGAGGTTGTTGGGGTCTGTGGGGTCGTCGGCGGGTTCGACTTGCGGTTGGTTATCTGGCCGAGAAGGTTGTTGTGCTTGGGCTTGGAGCGGTTGCAACAGGGTCAAAACTGCGATCGCCCCGATCGTCATCCGGGCGGTGAAGCGAAGCCAGCAAACAGTTGCAGAGTATACCATGAAATTACTTTGCGCCTCGGCGCTTTAAAAAGATATTTAGCTTGAGCCGATCTTACCATTGGCGATCGCAACCGGCTAAGTGTAAACCAATTTTGTTCAAATGTCAATGTGCAAATGTCAAAGGGTGCGATCGATTTTGGATTAAACAAAGGAAATCGTGGGGGATGGGACATATCCCGGCGATTTAGTCCCGGAGGCAGAAACCGGGTTTTTTTACCTAAATACTGCATTTGAGGCTTTAAAATTGGTGAAAAACCCGGTTTCTTTGGTTTTGATGCGTAAGTTTCGATCTATCTAATTTAACAATAAAATGAACCATGAATATGACAATCGAGAAAACAGTCTACGGTCAACTGCTGGCGAAATCTCAGCCTAAGCCCATCCTGAACGAAGAAGATAACGATCTTGCCCTCGCAGAAGTCGATTTTCTGATGTCTAAGGAAGAATTAACAGTAGAAGAAGAAACTTTACTGAGTCTCTGGGGGCTGTTGATCGAACAATACGAATCAAAATATTACCCAGATCCAGAAGTGACTCCCCAAGATGTTCTATTGCATTTCATGGAAATTCGCGAACTTAAACAAGCCGATTGAGTGGGCGTGATTGGTTCCAAAGGAGTAGTATCTGAGGTGGTTAATGGGAAACGGTCGATTAGCAAGGCGCAAGCTAAGGCGCTGGGAGAATTCTTTAATGTTAATCCTAGCGTGTTTATTTGAGATCAGAGATCGTATAAAAATGAATACGGCGGTTTAAACTGCGTCTACAAAGACAAAACCTGCGGAGGCAGGTTGAAGATAAGATGGCGGTTTCAACCGCGTCTAGAAAAACGATGTTCGCCGGACGCCGACTGATGGAGATAAGATAAGACGGTAGTTGAAACCGCCTGGTATCTTCAACCCGCCTCCGCGGGTTTTGTCTGTGTCGCCGCGGTTTCAACCGCCCGGTTTTCTCTCCCAAATCAAACAGGGACATTTCTAATGGTACAACCAAGCAAACCCACATCCGCCATCCTCCAAAATTATCAAGGTATCGGAGTTCCCGAAGCAAGTCTGGCGGTGATTTTGCAGCGAGGTGGCGATGAATTGCTGCTGTCAAAAGTTCCTAACCGCTTTACAGTCCGTCCGTCAGCAACAGCATCAGCATCAAACAATTGGGCTGCAAAAACTCAGGCAAAACTTAACCGCCGCGTCGGACAAAGCAATCTGGAAGAATATCTAGTGGTGCCGGAAAACCTAGATTTAGCAATGCAAGCCGCCCGCGCCAGCGATGCCGTAGCTTTTGCTAGCCACGTTTATTGTCCGGCGAACAATCCGAGTACATTCTTTTATTTAACCGATCGAATTACTATTCAATTTGGCGAACAAGTAAACGAAGAATCGCGTTGGGCGATCGCCAATGCAGCAAATTTAACAATAGTCCGGCCAGTCGAAGGCATTCCCAACACCTTCGTCTGTGAAGTGACCAAACAAGCAACCGAAAACCCGATTAAAATTGCCAACCGCCTGACAAGATATCCAGAAGTTTCGATCGCAGAACCCAACATTTTAATCGAAACTCAGCAGCATTATACACCCCGCGATCCGCTTTATCCCAAACAGTGGTATCTCAACAACCAAGGTGGTGACGGAGTTGTCAGCGGCGCTCAAATTTATGCCGAACCAGCTTGGGATATAACTCGCGGCGCGCGATCGATCGTAATTGCGATCGCCGACGATTCAGTCGATCTGACGCACCCCGATTTTCAAGGCCAAGGCAAAATCGTCTCGCCCATCGATTTCAAAGACGGCGACACTTCCCCGATGCCGGTTGCTGAATCGGACAACCACGGGACAAGTTGCGCCGGTGTCGCCGCTGCGGAAGAAAACGGCCAAGGTACTGTCGGCGTCGCCCCCGGATGCGCCCTGATGCCCATCCGTACCACGGGTTTTCTCGATGACGAGTCGATCGAAAAAATATTCAATTGGGCTGTAGAAAAAGGTGCCGCCGTCATCTCTTGCAGTTGGGGGGCTGGCGCAGTTTACTATCCGCTTTCCCTGCGTCAAAGCGCCGCCATCACCAAAGCAGCTACCAAAGGGCGGGGCGGTAGAGGCTGCGTGATTTTGTTCGCTGCGGGGAATGCCAACCGCCCAGTCAACGGCGCGGTTGACGAAAAAGGCTGGCCAAATAATATGTTTGGCGATCGAACTAAATGGCTGGCTGGATTTGCCGTGCACCCGGATGTAATCGCGGTGTCTGCTTCCACTTCCCTCAACAAAAAAGCAGCCTACAGCAATTGGGGCACCAGCATCTCGGTGTGCGCGCCCAGCAACAACGCGCCGCCGGGAACTTGGCTGCCGGAAACCGGATTTATTGCGACTGGGCCGGAGGTGTCGCAGTATTTGCCCGGTTTGGGGGTGTTTGCTGCCGATCGAGTGGGGGTTGTCGGCTACGACTCGGGGGACTACACCAATAGCTTTGGCGGCACTTCCAGCGCCACTCCAGTAGTCGCTGGAGTGGCAGCTTTGGTGCTTTCGGCTAACCCCCGTTTGACAGCGCGGGAAGTGCGGGGAATTCTCGAACAAACTGCCGACAAAATTGTCGATCCCGATCCCGATCCGCAGTTGGGAAATCGCAGGGGAAATTACGATGCTACCAGCCGCCGCAGCGATTGGTTTGGTTACGGGAAAGTGAATGCTTTTAAAGCCGTGCAAGCTGCGGTAAGAAAGGCTGGTGGCAATCCAAATATCGGCGGTTCTAGGTTTAGCGATATTTCGGGACATTGGGCAGAAAAGTTTATAGAAGCTTTGGCTGCGGCGAATATAATTAGCGGTTTTCCTGACGGTTCTTTCGGGCCTGACAACAGTTTAAATCGCGCTCAATATGCGGCGCTGTTGGTGAGTGCATTTAGTCCGATTCCGAAGGTGGCAGCTACCAATTTTGTGGATGTTTCTGCTAGTTTTTGGGCGAGAAGTGCGATCGAACGGGCGAATCGGGCGGGGTTTTTGTCCGGGTTTCCTGGGTTGAAGTTTGGCCCGAATCAGAATTTGACGAAGACAGAGGCGATCGTATCTTTGGTTAACGGTTTGGAACTTAAGGGTGGCAATCCCGATGTTTTGAAAGTTTACAGCGATCGCGCTCAAATTCCTAATTTTGCGTTAAGCGCCGCAGCCACAGCAACTGCTTTGAAGATTGTAGTAAACTATCCGGCGCGCGATCGGCTTTCGCCGCAGCGAGACATCACCCGCGCCGAGATTTCGGCTTTGATTTACCAGACATTGGTAGCAATTAATCGCGCCAAGGCGATCGACTCTCCTTACATTGTCTAGCCACCAACGAACAAACAGGTTCGATCGTTCGGACTTCAGTCCTTCTTCTTCTGAGGACTAAAGTCCGAACGATCAAACAGGTTCGACATTTATTGTGTAGCAATCTTTTGTCAAAATGGTATTATATTGTATTTGATGTGCGATCGATTAATCGCAGTAAAGTGTCGCCAGTCAGATACACTAATGGCGATCGCCCTCAAAACCATTTGATGCTATGTGGCACAAAATTGCAGCACACATCTCCGAAACAACCGGAGAGAGCTTTTCCATCGACAACCGCCGTTCAGTCAGCGGTGGCTGCATCAACCAAGGCTATGCTATCAACAGCAGTACCCGCACTTATTTCGCGAAAATCAATCAAGCTTCCCAAGCCGCCATGTTTGAAGCTGAGGCCCTGGGTTTGCAGCAAATGGCAGAAACCCAGACTATTAGAGTTCCTCAACCGATTTGCTGGGGAACTGAGGGCAATTCTGCTTATATTGTGTTGGAATGGCTGGATTTGCGAAGTGGCGGGGGCGATAAAGCTTGGGAAGAAATGGGGCGGAAACTGGCTCAAATGCACCAATTCACCCCCCCCAGCCCCCCCTGGCTAAGGGGGGGAGAAGAGGTTGATTCTGCCTTGCTGAAGAGACATTTTGGTTGGAGTGTTAATAATGCGATCGGCTCAACATCTCAAATTAATAAGTGGACGGCAGATTGGGCAGAATTTTGGACAGAACACCGGATTGGTTATCAGTTAAAGTTAGCTAGGCGCCGCGGCGGAAATTTCAATCGGGGGGAAACTTTGCTAGCAGCTATTCCCAAGTTATTGGAGGGTTACAAGCCTCAACCTTCGCTGGTTCACGGGGATTTGTGGGGAGGAAATGCCTCGGTAACTGCTGCGGGGGAACCAGTAATTTTTGACCCGGCTGCTTATTGGGGCGACAGAGAAGTTGATATTGCAATGACGGAACTGTTCGGCGGTTTTTCCGCAGCGTTTTATCGGGGTTATAATGAAGTTTGGTTGCTAGATTCAGGCTATGAAAAGCGCAAAAAGCTTTACAACTTATATCATATTTTGAATCACTTTAATTTGTTTGGCGGGAGTTACGAGTCGCAGGCGAATCAAACGATAGATCGAATTTTGAGTTAATACTTAATAAGTAGTCACTGGATGAGATAAGGTTCGTAGTGCGGACTTCAGTCCGCAAATTCAGAGGACTAAAGTCCTCACTACAAACTAATCTTACTATTGCTCGCCATCGATAAGGTTCGTAGTGCGGACTTCAGTCCGCAAATTCAGGTAGTGCCCTGAAGGAAAGGATCGAGAGAATAAAACTCACGTCAAAGAAAAGTAGGCATTTAGAGTTGTAAATTAGCATTGTAATGATGC
>NZ_JAEQCI010000065.1:0-33341 GCF_020738565.1 Microcoleus sp. PH2017_12_PCY_D_A
ACAGGCGATCGCGCTGTGGACTTCTGAACCTCCGGGCATAGCAATAATCTCTCCGTTACAATATTCGTGACGTTCTTCGGCGGTTTCCTCGATCGCCCGATATTCATCTGGAGTGCAGCGAGTTGTGGTATCTGGAGCAAGGTTTGGCGGGTTGGTTGAAGCAATGACCACGATCGCACCTCCTAAATAATTAGAACTAAAATAAAACTTATTTAGACCGATCGCCCTTTTATGAAAAATCAAGCTTTTGAAATAACTCGGCAACCGGCAGAGTAAAGCCAGGGACGATATCTTCGCCATCGAGTGAGTCCGCAGACTTCAGCAGGCGATCGGGTTCTTGGGCCGATCGATACACTAACACATACTGTTCTTTAGGATGAATCACCCAAACTAAACGCGAGCCATTATCGAAATATTCTACAAGTTTGTTGTGAATTTCTTCGACTGTATTGCTAGGTGACAGGATTTCTACAGCCAGATCCGGCGCACCTTCTAGGAAGCCCTCGGGGAGATCGTCTAGCCCTTGCAGGCGTTCTTTTGCCATGAAAGAAACATCGGGCGATCGCTTATTCCCTGATTTCATCTTAAAAGCAGTGCTGGAATCGAACATCGCGCCTAGCTTTTGAATGTGGACATAACCACCGAGCAAAATCATTAAGATACTGCAAACATAACCGTGTTTTGCACCCGAGTTTCCCATATCAATTAGTTCTCCATTTACAATCTCGTAGCGGTGTCCATCTCGGTTGAGTGCCATAAATTCGGCATCCGTCCAGATTTTTTGCTCCGGTGGGCTTTCAACTTGATTTTCAGTTGGGTTTTCCGTGGGGTTTTGAACGAGAGTAACCATTGTTTTCTCCTAAACTTATATTTCTAGTTAAACAAAGTGTCGAAAAATGGCGATAGAAAAAATACCTGTTCGATCCCGATCGCCCTTAAAGACTAATCCGGCGGTAGACTTCAGCCATCGGCAGTTCTATATTTAAGCTGTGCAGGACGATCGCCCCTTCAACCCCATCGTACACTTGCCACTGCCAGCGATCGCCCGACGGGCGATCGAGGTTGTGATATTGTTCGATATATGGTTCAGCTTGACTGACCAGCAGATATTCACAGAAACTAGGAACAGAGCGATATTTTCGGAACTTTTCACCGCGATCGTAGGCTTCTGTAGAGGGGGAAAGAACCTCGACAATCAGTAAAGGATTGAGAATTTCATCCGTGCCAGATCCATTAAATTCCGGTTCGCCATTGACAACCATCAAATCAGTATAGGTTCCGCAGTTATATTCGGGAATCCAAACCCGCAAATCGCTGTTATACAAGCGAAAATCGGTGTCTCTGAGCAAAAATCCCAAGTAAATCAACAAGTTACAGGCGATCGCGCTGTGGACTTCTGAACCTCCGGGCATAGCAATAATCTCTCCGTTACAATATTCGTGACGTTCTTCGGCGGTTTCCTCGATCGCCCGGCATCTGAAGCAAGGTTTGGGGGGTTGGTTTGAGCAATAACCACGATCGCACCTCCTAAATAATTAGACCTACAATAATTATGACCTACAGCAGCTAGATAATTGTCCTAACCCACAGGCGTTTTTCTGGATTCCCTTCAAATTTTATCAAGAACTCTCCATCCCTTTGTCCGCTGCTGCTTCACAACGGCTAAATTCTAGCTTTCCTTTTATCTTTCACACTCAACTGCTTGGTAATCGATGTGTAATAATGCAAAGTAAACACCATATTGATTCCAAAAAATACTAAGGTTAAAACAAAGGTAAAAAAAGACGGAAACGACAGCGCGGAAATCATCGTAAACATCGCCAAAATGATTGAGCAAAAACCAAAACCCGAAGCAAAAGAACTTAAAAGCAGCAACCGCACCTTAGACATAGTTTAATGTAAAATTTTTCAGTAAAATGCACTCTTGGCACCTAAAGATGAGTGCCAAATGATACTTATTACTATATAGCTAAATTACTCAGTTCCGCTAAGGGCAGAACGGCTGTTTTCCTAAAAAGGTTTGAATTCTACCGAAAAATACAGCCCGCGCTCTTGCCAACTCCTGTCGCTCGACTTGATGTCAATCACAGGAATGCCCCAGCCCAAGCGAGCATTCCACCTCTCGCCGTACTGCCACCGCAGGCCCAATCCCGCTGACAGCAAAGTATTCGTTTCCAGAGCCGCCCTTCCCCCGCGATTCCAAACATTGCCAGCATCCACAAACGGCGTCACCTGCAAAATACCTTTTTTGTCGCCGGTACGCAAAATTGGATACCGCAACTCGGCGGAAGCAAAAAGTCCGCTATCGGCAAGCATTGCATCCTGACGGTAGCCCCGCACTGTATCCGGGCCGCCCAAACCAAATTGCTCGATCGGCAAAAGCTCGCCCCCAGCCAACTGCACCTGCGATCGCACAACCAGCAGCGTCTGCGGAGCCAACAACCGCACGTACTGCAATTGACCCCGCCACGTCAAAAATTGACCGTCAGGCTCGCTGCTGCTGGCGGTAGCGCCAAATGCTGAGACTCCCAGATTGAACTGCGATCGCGCCGCCAAAACATCCCTCTCTCCCCGCTGAGTAAAATCCTGAAACAGGCTCAGCGCCGAAACCCGAGTTCTACCGCGAGCATCAGCCCCGGGCGACAGCCCAAAACCCTCACCCAGCAAAGATGTATCGCTTTCTCGCCGGCCAGCACCAATACCGATCGCGATTTCTGTTCTTGCAGTTTGGACGATCGGCTGGCGGTAAGTCAACTCGTAAGTGCGGCTAGATGCCTCAATATCCAGCCCGTCAAAGGGCTGCTCAACAATATTGCTTTTGCTGCGGCTGGCATTAAAACTTAGCGTACCGTTGCGCGAATTGACTGGCAGCGTGTAAGTTAAATCAACGGCGTTGCTGCCTTGAGTATTTGTATAAATCAAACTCGCGTTATCTCCTAAACCCGACAAATTAGCCTCGCGGACTTCGACTCCGCGCCGCCAACTCCCTACACTCGGAGAGCGAGAATTGTCAGTGAAAATCCCAGCTTGAAAAGTTTTTGCTTCTTTGACTCGGACTAAGAGCAAATTAAAACCCGGACGAGAACCAGCTTGCAATTCTGCTGAGATATTTGCAACTTGGCCGCTAAGTTGCAGCAGTTGCAAAGCTTCCAGCAACCGCTGTTCGTTCAGCGGGCCTCGGGTGGCTAAGACTAATCGCCGTCTCACGTAGTTAGAATTCAGCCGCCTAGTACCGACTACATTGATACTTTCTAGCTTGCCTTCTAGCACTAATATTCTCACTACTCCACCCGCAAGGGTTTGTGGGGGAATCAGCGCACCAGAAGTGATAAAACCTTTGCTGATGTAGAGTTGGCTCACCGCAGAACGAGCTTCTAGCAGTTCGGGGAAAGTCAGCGGGCGGCCTACAAAGTTTTTGAGTGCAGCGTCTAATTCTTGTTTGCTAAAGACGGTGCTACCAACTACTTCAAATCGATCGACCGTTATCGTACCCGGAATATTCGGCAATTCTTCGGACTGTGCTGGCCCGGGAACTCGTGGCAAAAGCTGTTCTATCGGAGGTAGGGGCGCTGGGGGCGGGGGTTCTGGGAGGGGAGCCGGATTTGGCAGTACAGGATTGGGAAGGGGAATTTCTTGTCGGTTGTCTCCTCGGTTGGGCAATCCGGCGATAGTTTCTGGTTCCTGACTTGGCGCTGCTGCGGCAAATTCCGGGATGTCGGTTTCAGGCTCTTTACTGTCTCTATCTAATTCTGAACCTGAGTATAAATCGGGAAGCCGATCGCGATCGTCTGCTGTTTCTCGATTAAGTTTTAATTGAGACTGTAAATTGTTATTAACAAAAGGCGATCGCCCGCCTGATTCACCAGCAACGATCGGCTCGCCAACACTTTGAGCTGCTGACGATGCGAAGCAAATAGCTGTAATTGAACAACCAAGTGCTATTGCGCTAAAAAACTTGATTTTACAAAACCCTCTGGAATGTGGCAGGGGCATCATTGATTAATAATAATTGATAGTTATTTACACTTACGAGCAGGGGTTCCTGGCGCAATTACAAAGATTAAAGTAACTTTATCACTTTTGTTTAAGACTTAAGTCATTAAATTCAACATAAATATACTTGACAAAAAATATCTTTTGTGATTTGCTAAAAAATCCATAAAAAAGCTCCGACTTCCCCAAGCTAGCGCTGTAGGTAGGCGGAGCGTTCTATCAAAGTTATCAGTCGATTTTAGATTTTGGATTTTAGATTTTAGATTTTAGATTTACTCTCTCATGCAATTTGGGAGCTTGAACCTTAGTCTAAAATTTTGAACTCGACCCTAAACGAGGGTCGGGGGCTGGTACCCATTGTTGGGCGGGGTTATCTGAGAAATCGGTGAATTTTGAGAGAAATTACTACATTTTATTGAGCTGCGATCGCAATTCTTCCAACTCCGCGTCAATCACCGGACTCGACTCCGAGCTACTAGGAGCCGCAGCAGTTTTACCCGCTGCCGGCAATTGACCTTGAGACACAGAACCTCCGCTCAGTTGAGCTTTCATCTGAGCCAACTCGTCGTCAACATCGCCACCGCTTTCGAGCAAGCGGAACTGTTCCTCTAAATTGCTCCCGCCGGCCGCCAGCTCTGCTGAAGCTCCCGCGCGGGCTTCTATCTGCAAAACTTTTTCTTCCATGCGATCGAAAGCTGCCATTGAACTGCCAGTATTGAGAGAGCCAATGGTATTGTTGAGCTGTTCCTGAGCCTTAGCAGCAGAAATCCTTGCCTTGAGCATATCCTTCTTCGTCTTGGCTTCGGAAATCTTGCTCTCCAAACCGATCAAGTTGCGTTTGAGGCTTTCCACTTGACCCGATTGCTGTTCTAGACTGGATTTGAGTGTAGCCGCCGTTTCAGCGTGAGACTTTTTACGCACCAGCGCTTCCCGGGCCAAAGTTTCGTCTCCTTTTTGCAGGGCGAGCTGAGCGCGCTGCTGCCACTGGTTAGACTGCGATTCAGCTTGATTGTACTGAGTCTGGGTGCGCTTTTGAGTGGCGATCGCGCTGGCAACGGCCTGACGCAACTGCACCAAGTCTTCCTGCATATCCGTAACGGATTGTTCTAAAATCTTTTCCGGGTCTTCAGCTTTGTTGACCATATCGTTAAGATTGGCTCTGACGACTCGGCTAATGCGGTCAAATAATCCCATAATGCTATTTTTCCTGGGTGAGGTGTACTTCGGTAGGCCCAAAGCAGGCTTGATGGCGTTAGCCCGCGATGGTGAGACTCAGTTGGTCAGATTTTTAGTGCGATCGAGCATGAGGCAATTTTGCAAACATATAAATACAGTTTAAAGCGATCGAGTCAGTGGTGCAGCCAAGCTAATTGATGCACCTATCTATTGAGTTTAACTTCGATCTGGGAATTCCCCAACACGCTGATGGGCTATTCTCGTGCAGCCCTGCTGAGAAGTTTCTCCTCGTCCCAACTATTGCTCTGTTGACTGGGGTTCAGGATGTGGGAGGCTCGCCCGACGGCAATTTGGGTGTATTCTTGCCCGGAAGCATTTGTGTTTTCATCGCCGCCAACTCAGCATCGACATCGCCCGCAGCTTCGAGAGAGAGAAACTTTTTTTCTAAATCGTTTGTTCCAAGTTCTGCGATGGCTTCGGAGCGAGCTTCTAGCTGCATAACTTTCTCTTCCATTTTTTCAAAGGCGCTCAAAGCACTACCGGTACTGAGATTTCCCATCATTTCTTGCAGTCTTTCCGAGGCTTTGGCCGATCGAGCTCGGGCAATGTACATATCTTTTTTTGATTTTGCCTCAGAAATTTTACTTTCGAGCGATCGCATATTTTCTTTCAATTGAGCCACCACAGCATTTTGCTGTCCGAGACTGGCTTTCATCGCCGTTGCCGTTTCTTGATAGGATTTTTTGCGCGTCAGGGCTTCCCGCGCCAAATGTTCCTCGCCTTTTTGCAAAGCTAGCTGCGCCCGCTGGTACCATTCTGCGGCTGTGGACTCAGCTTGAGAACACTGGCGTTCGGTGCGTTTTTGAGCGGCAATCGCTCCTGCTACAGCCTGTCTGAGCTGGATTAAATCTTCCTGCATATCCATTACAGCTTGTTCCAGAATTTTTTCTGGATCTTCGGCCGCCCCGACCAAACTGTTAATATTGGCTCGAATCACTCGCCACAGGCGATCGAATAATCCCATTTTACCCATCTCCCGATTTTCTGAAATTTTAGATTTAGGACTGGAAATTAATATTATTTGCGATTTTTGATCGATCTTGTGTCCGATCGATTAACCGCAGTAAGATTAGTTCGTAGTGCGGACTTTAGTCCGCAGCTTTTTGCGGACTGAAGTCCACACTACAAACCGTTTTTGTTATGGTAATCGACCGGAGATGATATGACCCGCCCCAAAATAGGTACAAGCCCCCAACGCTAGCGTCAGGGTCGATTCCCAAATTGTAGACTAAGAGTTCAATATCCCAGATTCACTGCGCTGCCAGCAAATCTCAAATTTAAAATTTAAAATCTAAAATCGATTTACTCGTCAGCGCAAGGTTTGGAGCGGGCGTCTAGAGTTGCATTCTGTCTAGGAACTTGTCTGAGTAAAGAAAATTTTGTGTTAGACAAAACATTCATCATCCTCTGGCTTTGTCTAACTATTTACTTAATTTTTTCGATCGTTTGCCGAGTTTAGGGCTGATAGTATTGCGGCTTCACTCCTTTTGCTTGGAGTTCTTTTGCCAAACGTTCTGCTGAGGCAGCATCGTTCAAAGCCCCCATTTGAATTTTGACACCCTTTGAGAAGTTCCGCACGTAGGCATCTGGAACTGCGGTTCTGGCTTGTTGCAGCGCTTTTTCATCGGTGTAATCGGTGACAACGTAATAAAAACCGTCGCTAGCCCGTGTCGGCCTTCCTAGCGGGGCTGCTGCGATCGGGGCTGCTGCGATCGGGGCTGCTGCGGCCGGGGCTGCTGTCGCCGGGGCGGCGGCGGGCTGGGCTGAGGAGGGCGTGGGAGGCAGTGTCGGTAGTGTCGGGACTGTCTGGGTGGCACTGGGGCTGGGACTGGGAAGCAAAGCGGCACTAATATTGTTGAGCCCTTGTTCCCTACCTCTGGCGGGGTTTCCGTCTTCTGTCGGAATCGGGACAGCGCCGATGGGGGCAGGAGGTGCTGGCGGATTGGGAGGGATTGATGCTTTGGGCGACGGGGAAGCTATGGGGCTGGCTGTCGGGTTGAGGTTGCTGAGAGTGTCCAAACGTACCTCGGGAAATTCTTTGGATGCCAGATTTGGAGCTTTCGGCAGTTCCTTGCTGCTGGTATCTATGGTTGTAGCTGGCGGATTTTCGTTGCTAGAGGGGGTTGGGCGATCGAGAAAACGGTTCAGCCCTGCCATTTTAACCAGACTTGACGGGTGCATCACTGCGTAACCCAAAGCTGTGCACGACAACAGAAACAGCAACATCGAACTCAGTCCCAAGGGAGTTAACAGACTCGCCGCCAAACTGCGTTCTTCCGCAGGCTCAGCTTTTGCTGCGTCCAAACTTTCGATCAGTTTTTCGCTAGATTCGAGATAATTGTTGGGTGCGAAGGTACTGCTAGATATTTTTGTCCCCCCCAGGCTAGTTGCTAGGGGGGAATCGCCCTGGACGCCGGCAAGGGATAGGGGCAGCGACAGCGGTTGCTGGGTTTCCTCCGCAGCCTGCGGCGGCAGGTTTTGGCTTTTTTGTGGCTCGGTTGTGGCTGTTGGCTGGCCGCTGCGAACTGATGGCGACACCCACTGTTCGGCGCGTCGCCTGTGTCTTCTGTATGTTGTCAGTTCTGCTTCTAGGTTGACATCCAAACACCCCAGGACTGCTTGCAAAGCAGGTTTGATTGGGGTTGATGAGGATTGACTTGGGGATTCCACTGAAGAACGCTTACTCATTAGCAAAACTCCTACCGCCTCTGAATTGATTTTAATGTTTTGATTCTAAAGATAAACAAGAAGCTGTGAACTACCCCGCCCTACTTCCTAGGCGCCCTCAGCGCTTCGGTCGCCCTGAGCGGAGCTTCCAACTTCGACGGGTAGCGCCTTAGAAACGGATGACTTACGCCTTCGGGACCTTGGACTTACCTTCCCGACCTTGGCAGTAGCGCTAGTTCCTAACGCTAAAATACGTAGCCCTTCATCTCGAATATTGACCGCTGCGTTTACATCCCGGTCATGCTTTGTTTCGCAGCTTTGACACTGCCATGACCGCACATTCAACGCCAAATTACCAACTCGATTGAGACAGACTGAGCAAGTCTTTGAGGATGGGAAGAAACGATCTACTTCAACGTAGCACTTCCCTTCCTCTCTTGCTTTATATTCAAGCATTCGGGTGAATTCACTCCAACTAGCATCACTAATTGCTTTAGCTAGGTTGTGATTTTTCACCATATTCTTCACTGCCAAATTCTCGACGCAGATGACTTGGTTCTCGTTCACCATTTTGCGTGAGAGCTTATGCAGAAAGTCTTTTCGGGTGTTAGCAATCCGCTCGTGGACTCTCGCCACAATGCGTTTCGCCTTCTTTGGCGTATTTGAGCCTTTAACTTTACGTGATAGCTTTTGTTGCTTGCGCTTCAGGTTCTTTGCCCGCTTTTTCAACACCCTCGGATTGTCAAACTTTGATCCATCTGACGTGATAGCAAAGTGAGTCAAGCCCAAATCAATCCCTACCGCATTGCCGTCACTGGATTTAGCCAGTTCTGGCACCTCATCGTCAAACAGCAATGAGGCAAAATACTTGCCCGCTGGTGTCATAGAGACGGTGACAGTTTTTAGCTTGCCATCAAGAATACGATGAATTTTGGCGGGAATCACACCCAACTTAGGCAGTTTTAAGCCTTCATCGGTAATCTTGACGTTTTGGGGATACTGAATCGATTGCTTGTCAAACTTAGATTTGAAATTAGGGAATTTTGCCCGACCTTCAAAGAAGTTGATAAAAGCCCTCGACAGGTTCAATGAGACCGATTGAAGCACCTGGCTATAAGGTTCAGCCAACCATTCAAACTCTTTTTTTAGCCCTGGTAGGCGGTCATTCATTCCTTGCTGAGATAAGCCTTTCCCGGTTTCTTGATAGAGCCGATTAGTCTGGGCCAGTGAGTTATTCCAAAACCAACGAGCACAGCCAAACGCTTTTGACAACGCTTCTTTCTGCTCGTCGGATGGATAAATTCTGACCTTGACTGCTTTCATCATTCCAGTATCTTACTACAAAAATAGGAGAGTAGTAAATAAATCTTCTGTTTGTTGCTTTGTCGGTAGTTTGTGGACTCCGCTGCGCTGCATCCACCTGCCTTTCATCCCCAACCTTCTGGGTTGCGGAAGACGCTGCGCTGTTCCTCCACTGCACTCTTGATGGGGAATTCCCGGCGAGTCTGTTAAAACTTGCCTATTCTAGGATTAGCTGCTTTTGGTGTCAAGGCAACTGCTGCCTTTGGGCCCCAAGTGTCGATCGCCATTTTCTCTGTTGACCAGAAAGAATTGGTTTAAAGCCGGAACCCCGATCGCCCTTGATAAATTAAAAGAAGACGATTCATTACTATAATCCTCTTCCTTCCAGGTAGAAGTCGCCCTCATCTGTCAACTGAAAACTTAATTCTTGCTGTGTCCCGGAGGCTGCTTGCCCGACTCTCAGCAGATTTTGGCACCGGCAGCAACCGTTTATTTAAAATATCTCATAGTCGTTCCGTATTTGTTCTTTTGCTTGATCCCTGACCTTTTATAAACTTTTAAGCTGTCTTTTTCGCTACAAAATGAGGAAAGACTTAGGTGATTGTTTCTATATATAACAAGATTATAAATAAATCATTAAGGTAAATTATGCTTCGGGGATCGCTATAACCCAGACAGGATAAGGGCTGTGATGCTCTTAAACCTCCTAGCTCTACACTGGAGAATTAGAGATGAAACTGATTTCCGTCAACACTTTTATGAAAACGCCATTAACTTCTGCTTGTCGTCACTGCCGCCACTATACCCCTGAGGGGAGACGCGGAGGAATTTGCGCTCTGCTGAGCGTGCCGGTGCAAAGTCAGTGGAATGCTTGTTCTTTGGCGGTTTCACCTTTTGGGCCATCTTGGGAAAACATCACAGAAATTGAACTGTGGCAAGAACAGACTGTGAGTCTGGATGAGACTGCTGTTATTGTTTCTGAGCGTAATGCCTGCCAGTTGACAGGCACAACATTAACCGAAAAATCGGCAGCAGTCTCGGTTTAGTCCGTCCGCAGCAGGACAGATTGTCTCATTTTCGATTGGCGATTGGGGAATCACTGATAACTATTATGGTTTGGATCTGGCAAAGCAGTTTCATTCTTTTTGGGAACTAATATCCATACTGACACTTTTGGACGATCGACTAAACTCGGGTCATTCTACTCACAGCAATCAATAGTATCTGTAACTTGAATGAGGGAATCCCAAAACTCATTTCTCGATCGAGCTAGGGCAGCCAAGGATATTGACTAAAATCCGGTTCCCGTTTTTCCAAAAAGGCTTGTTTGCCTTCGGCGCCTTCCTGGGTCATATAGTACAGCAATGTCGCGTTTCCCGCCAGTTCTTGCAGACCGGCTTGACCGTCGCAGTCGGCATTAAAAGCCGATTTTAAACAGCGGATCGCGATCGGACTTTTTGAAAGAATTTCCCGAGCCCACTGCATCCCTTCAAGTTCGAGTTGTTGGACGGGTACGACGCAGTTGACTAAACCCATTTCTAGAGCTTGCTGGGCGCTGTACTGACGGCACAAAAACCAAATTTCTCGGGCTTTTTTCTGACCGACAACTCTGGCGAGATAGCTGGCCCCGAAACCGCCGTCGAAACTGCCAACTTTGGGCCCGGTTTGTCCGAAAATAGCATTGTCAGCAGCGATCGTCAAGTCGCAAATTAAGTGTAAAACGTGACCGCCGCCGATCGCATATCCTGCAACTAAAGCAATCACAACTTTGGGCATCGATCGAATCAACTTCTGCAAGTCGAGCACGTTCAACCGGGGTATGCCACCTTCGTCTACATATCCCGCAGAACCTCGCACGCTTTGGTCGCCCCCGGCACAAAAGGCGTATTTGCCGTCTGTATGCGGCCCCGCACCGGTGAAGAGGACAACGCCGATTTTTGTGTCTTCGCGGGCATCAGTAAAGGCATCGCACAATTCCTGTACTGTTTGGGGACGGAAAGCGTTTCGTTTGTGAGGTCGATTGATGGTAATTTTGGCGGTGCCGCCACTTTTGTGATAGAGAATGTCTTCGTAGGTTTTGGCGGTTTGCCATTCAATTTGCATAATCAATCAGTCGATTTTAGATTTTAGATTTTAGATTTTAGATTTACTCGGCAATTGAATTACCTGAGTAGGAACTTTGGTCTAAATTTGGGCACTCGTTCACTCACTCAATCAACAGCGTCGCGGGCAGAGTACCCCTTGATGCGGGGCTTAATTTGAGATTTGAGAGCGAGCTGGGGCGATCGAGACACGAATAATTCGCTTTTAGATTTTAGACGGATTCGGTTCAATGGGATACGAAGGTCGATCGACTCTTGGGAAAAAAAATTAAGCGGGACTCGTGGCCCAAACCGACTTCCCCAAATCAACTGTGAAGCGCTCTTGTTGCTGGTTAAACAACCCGGTTTTTAATACAAGAGCGCGCAATTCCCGTCTCCCATCCCAACAGTCTCAAATTTTGACGCAGCAAATAATTTGCGTTGCATTATTTGCGCGTTAACAGAGACAGCAGGTGTTTTGCTGCTTTGGCAAATACCGGATCGCGGGACTCAAATTCGCTGGGAGCTAGTAAAGCTTTAACTTCGGCAAAGTCTTCTTGGTTGAGGGTTCCTTCTTTGGTAAATAAAGTGTCTACCACTGCAATGTGTCTGGAGTCGAGGCCGAGCCGATTGCCGATCGACTGTAAGTACATTTGCTCTCTCAAATCGATGTGTCCGTCTACCGCTGACATTTCGTAGCCGGAACCGATGAGCAACAGCTTTTCTGATTCTGAGAAGAAAGCTGTCAGGGTTAGCAATTCTGTGGGGTTGAAGTAAACCTGCTGTTTGGAGACTCCTTTGACAAGGCGCTGAATTAGTTCTATTCGATGTGGATCGCCGCTGGCAAAGGCTTTGAGAGTCTTTTGCAGCCGTTCTTCTTCTTCAACTGCGATCGTCCTGTCGATAATCATCACTCCCCGCAGGATGGAAATCAGAGCAGTCAGAAACACTACCAAAGGAGTGATATCTTGTTCGCGGAGCTTTTGGCGGCTAATCCGGGACAACAGCTCAACAACTTCAGTGCTAATCAGGGTGGTGTCCATAATTCAAAATTACTCTGGATGGGGCTGTAGTGTAACTTTATTTCTCGATCTTAAGTGTTTTTAGCTAGGTAAGTATGCCATGAATTCGGTAAAAAACTTGTTTTATTGGCGATCGCACTTAATTCTATCCACAGCAAGTGGATAAGTAAGACTATATTAAGGGTTTTCAATTGCGTAGGTATACCGTGAATTTGGAAACAGAGCCGTTGTCTATTGGTGATTCTAATTATGCTATTCACAAACGCTGGATGGCTAGGGCTGTGGAACTGGCACAAGCAGCGGGTGATGCGGGTGAAGTTCCCGTAGGTGCTGTGATTGTTGACGGTACTGGCAAATTGATAGCAATCGCCCAAAATCGGCGAGAGCGAGACTGCGATCCGACTGCTCATGCTGAAGTCTTGGCGCTGCGGGCGGCGGGCAAGGTTTTGCAAGACTGGCATCTCAATCAATGCACGCTTTACGTGACGCTGGAGCCTTGCCCGATGTGCGCTGGCGCGATCGTACAAGCTCGGATAGGTCTACTGGTATACGGAGCAGATGACCCGAAAACTGGCACAATTCGGACGGTGGCTAATCTTCCAGATAGCGCGCCTTCGTGTCACCGCTTACAGGTGCTCGGCGGTATTATGGAGTCTGTTTGTCGAGATCAGTTGCTTGCTTGGTTTGAAGCCCGCCGGCAAATTTAACAGGTAAACTTTTTTACTCTCCCACAGCCGATGTTTAATCGAATTTGGCTCTTTAACTGAAATAATAGGAATTGCCCGATCGAGCTTTCTCGGCGGTTGACCCCGCCTAAAAACGGATACTTGCTTGCCGGCACTCGTCGCGGTGCACTCCAGATTTTAGACCAAAGCTCAAATTCCCAGATTCATCTGTGGCATAAATCTCAAATCTCAAATCTCAAATCCCTTGACGGCTGTGCGGTAGTGGTGTCGGGTGCGATCGTGTTTTACCTGTTACAGATTATCTGTTTTGGGTGCGATCGGGCGATCGGCAAAAGGCCAATAGCAAAAGTGTCCCCATCGAAAAACTAAAGGTTTGCCAAGCAACATATCTTTAGACTCTATATATCGATAAAGCAGGGTAATTGCCATGCGCCATACTGCCACGATCGCCATTGAGTCCAGTAAATCATCTCTAGTGAAGCCAATGCCTGCCAAGGTAGCATATAATACCTCTCGCGTTTCTCCTTGGTTAACCTCCTTGTTCTATCCGCTAGGTCACTATATTGTCCTACCGTTTTATTTTGGCAAGATTGAGATAACCGGACAGGAACACTTGCCGAAAGACGGGCCTGTGATCTTAGCCCCGACACATCGCTCCCGGTGGGATGCGCTGATGATGCCCTATTCAACGGGACAGAAGGTGACTGGACGCGATTTGCGGTTTATGGTAACTGCTGATGAAGTCAAAGGAGTGCAAGGTTGGTTTATCAGACATTTGGGAGGTTTTCCTGTCGATATCAAGCATCCAGCAGTTAGCAGTCTTCGTTACGGCGTGGAGTTGCTTCTCGACAAGCAAATGTTGGTGATTTTTCCTGAAGGTGGCATTTTTCAAGATGGTGAAGTTCACCCTCTCAAGGCTGGATTGGCTCGTTTGGCCCTGCAAGCGGAGTTGAGCACCCCTGGTTTGGGGGTGAAAATTGTACCGATGAGTATTCGCTATCGCCCGCGTATTCCTCGATGGCGTTCTCATGTCAAAATTGCGATCGGTGCTCCGATTTTGGTGGCGGATTATGCTAATGGTGGTAGTGGTAAAAAAGAAGCAAAATTGTTGACGGCCCAACTCCAAATGGCTCTTAAAACTCTTGATGACAGTTGATAAGAAGGAAGAAGGAAGAAGGAAGAAGGAAGAAGAGGTAATTATGATATAATATTTTTTGGTGCTGTTGAGAGTTGTAGCACTTATTTTGCTAGGTTATGTCTGTATTAAGAGTCAGCATTAATGGATGGCGCTTTGAACTTTAAGCCTGGTCAAATTGTCAGTTTGGAATGTGGAGATGCGTGCCTCCATTCAGAGGTAATTCAAGTGGTTGAAGCACGTCAAATTTGTTGGGTGCGCCCTTTGATGTTGGTTGGATTGGTTTCGGGGAAGGATTTCCCCCAAGGGTGGCCGGAAGAATACACTTTATCGGATTTGCGAGATGGTTCTGATTTGCTGTGGCCGCTGAGTTTGTTTCGGGCGGCGCTGGATACGGAGGTGATTTCGCTGTTGACTCAGTTGCAGTCTCTGGACTCCGATCGGAAGGATAGCACGATCGCCTCTCGGCAACTTAGAGATTTTGTCGATCGAGTTTGGGCCACTTTTCCGAGTGCTTTTAATTAGTTAGTTGTTATTGGTTATTAGTTATTAGTTATTGGTAGCACAGGACTAATGCAAAAAAAGATGTTTGTAGTGAGGACTTTAGTCCGCATAGAAGGTCAGGAGTAAAGTCCTCACTACAAACCATTTTTATAACTAATAACAAACAACTAACAGAAAAATAGATTAAAATACCGCGTGCGAAAGTTCTGCCGGATTCATATTATTATGAATAACTTGACCGTCGCGGAACCAGACAACGCGGCGAGTTTGACGGGCTACTTCCGGTTCGTGAGTTACCATCACAACCGTCATCCCGGCTTCATTAAATTCTGTAAAAATATCCATTACTTCTTGAGTAGTTTTCGTATCCAATGCGCCCGTTGGTTCATCTGCAAGTAATAATACAGGACGATTGACAATTGCGCGGGCGATCGCAACTCGCTGCTGCTGTCCTCCTGATAGTTGATTCGGTTTATTTTGCAGCCGACTTTCCAGCCCTACTTTGGTTAAAGCTTCCACTGCGCGTTCGCGTCTTTCTGCTGCGGGAATTCCGGCATAAACCATCGGTAACATGACATTTTCTAATGCTGTTAGTTGAGGTAGCAGGTGAAATTGTTGGAAGACAAAACCTAATTTTAAGTTGCGAATTCCGGCTAATTCTGATTCGGGCATTTGGGCGACATCTACGCCGTCTAGGTAGTAACTGCCGCTCGTAGGTCGATCGAGACAACCGATAATATTCATAGCTGTAGATTTGCCCGAACCGGATGCGCCCATAATTGAGCAATACTCTCCTTGCGTTACCGTCAAGCTGATCCCGTTGAGGGCGCGTACTTCCAAGTCGCCGATGCCGTAGACTTTGGTTACGTCTTTGAGACCGAGGATGACGGGTTTTGAGGTGTCTTGCAGGTCGAGGTCTGGGTGGGTCTGGGTTTGTAGTTCAGGCATTTGTTTTTATGTGCGATCGACACAACTAACTACCAAGTTAACACTTCTGAGCGGTTTTCGGGGGTGGAAGAGCGATGTTTGGACGGTTGCGGGACTTATGCACGGGTAGTCAGAAACCGGGTTTTTTGACGTAATAATTCGTTATAGCGCGCGGAAACGATAAAAACCCGGTTTCTGTGGTGTTGGTGAGTAAGTCCTAAATTAAACAATTTGTGGCTTAAATGGTGTCAGGATCGATGTTCAATTCGCGCAGTTTTGCTGCTAAACGTTCAGCTTTTTGAGATTCTTGTTCAGCTCTTTGAACTGCTTGTTCTGCACGCTGGCGGTTTAATTCCCCCTGTTCCTCCAATTCTGCATAAGAAAGAAACCTTTGTCCATCTGGTCGATAAATTTCTAACCCATCTTCACCCAACTCAAATCGTACTCCCAATCTAGGACTGATCCATCCCTCCATCGGCTCAATTACTTCTAAATTTCCTTCAATTCTTTGCCAACCTTCCAACTCATTTCTTTCGGGATCGTAAAGGTAATATTCCTCAACTCCATGACGCTGATAAAATGAAAGTTTTTTATTCATTTTAGTTTGGCGATCGTTATGAGAGCGAATCTCAAATACGACTTGGGGAGCAATATTATCTTCGAGAAATTGCATATAGGAAGGCCGCTCGCCCTTGGGTCTACCAAATATTACCATCGTATCCGGTGCCTGAGAAATGTCTGGTCTACCTTCAACTGGATACCACAGTAAATCGGCTGCTATAAAGACGTTTGGATCATTTTTGAACAGCGATTCGCAACCTTCTTTGATTTTGACAATTAATTTGTATTGAATTGTGCTTTCTGCCATTGGTTGACCGTCGCTGGATGGATAAATAATTTGTTCGGTTGTGACTTGCATAGTGGTTGTCTCCGAGAACTATCCGATCTTAATTATACTATTATTGGGTGATATTTCTTGATTTACTGAATCATTCGTTGTTGCGCGACTGGTGACGGATAAGCACCAACTTCTATCAAAATTTGTCGCTCTTTAATCCGCTCATTATGATTAAATTCTAGGATTCGCGCTGTCACTTCTCCAATATCTGTTCTTGGTTGAATTGCAGCTTCATTTAAGCTAAAATGTTCTCCCCAAGAATCTCGGCGCGGGTTGAAAAAACGCACCAATTCTCCAGTGCGCCAAACAATCGATCCTAAATCTGTTCCTTTCTGGAGGTTGCAGAAAATACAAGCATAGGCGAGGTTATCGGCTGTTGTTTCTCCACCATGTTTGACGCTGATGATGTGGTCAACTTGACAGCCTGATGCTCTGTTTGTCTCTGCAATGAGGCAGTATTCGCAAATGCGATCGGCACGGAGAGCAACTAAACGCCTAAGTTCGACGCTAATGTAAGGACGAGGCATAAAAAACTTACTCTTTGACGACGTGTTTGTGAGCGACTGCTTTGATGAGAGTCAACAGATGTTCTATTACCAGAAAATTGTCTAATTCTGTTTTTTCATCGGTGTTTAAATCTTGGTTGTTGTGTGCGTAAATTAGGTCGGCGATATGCTCTTTTGCTTCTTCGGATAGTTGAAAGTTGACAATGCTTTCGGGAGTAGCACCAGCAGCAAAAAACTCAACTATTTCTGCATAAGCTTGGGGGATTTTAGTGGCTACGGTCATAACTTGTTTCTCCTTTTTTTGTTTATATCACAGCTTGTCTAGTTTTGCCAATTGTTTCTCGGCAAAGTTGCGGACTTTTTCATCTGGATCGTTGACAAATCGATCGCGAAGTATTTCTAATGTTTTTGGGCGATCGAGGTATTGTTTAACCATGATTTTAAGTGCTGTTTTTCGCGGGTTAATTTGAATGTGCGAATTGCCTTCAAAAGGATCATTTATAGCAAAATCGCACAATAATTCAAATATTTTATTGTCATTTTTCCACCCCTGTGATAATTCTTCGATTGCTGCATCTCGCACAAACGAATTATTATCAGATTGAGCAAGTTGTTTGAGCCAAGGTAGGGTTTCGGGGTCATCTTTCCACCCCCGTGCTATTTCTTGGATTGCTGCTCTTTGCAGGAACTGATTATTATCAGATTGAGCGCATTGTTTGAGGATAGGTAAGGTTTCGGGGTCATCTTTCCACCACCGTGCTAATTCTTGGACTGCTTGTCGCACAACCCAAAAATCATCAGATTGAGCACTTTTTTTGAGAAGAGGTAAGGTTTCGGGGTCATCCTTCCACCCCCTAGCTAATTCTTGAACTGCTGCTTGTCGTAGAAACAAATTATCATCAAATTTGGCTATTTGTTTGATTATAGGTAAGACTTCTGGGTCATCTTTCCACCCCCGTGATAATTCTTGAAGTGCTGCTTGTCGCACATGATGATTCTTATCACATTGAGCACATTTCTTGAGCCAAGGTAAGGTTTCTGGATCGTATTTCCACCCCAGTGCTAATTCTTGGACTGCTGTTTCTTGCACATGATGACTCTTATCACATTGAGCATATTGTTTGAGCCAATGTAAGGTTTCGGGGTCATCCTTCCACCCCCGGGCTAATTCTTGGACTGCTGTTTCTCGCACCTCCAAATCATCACTAGATTGAGCTATTTGTTTGATTACAGATAAAGTTGTTGGGTCATCTTTCCACCCATGTGCTATTTCTTGGACTGCTGCTTGTCTTACAAACGGACTACCATCACTATCGTCAAATTGAGTCCGTTGTTTGAGCCAAGGCAAGGTTTCTGGGTCATCTTTCCAGCCCCGTGCTAATTCTTGAACGGCTGTTTCTCGCACACCTAAATCATTAGCAAATTGAGCCTGTTGTTTGAGCCAAGTTAAGGTTTCTGATTTGTTCTTGTACCCCCGTACAAATTTTTGGACGGCTGCTTTTAGCACATCTGAATAATCATCAGATTGAGCTAATTGTTTTAGCCAAAGTAAAATTTCCGGGTCATCTTGCCAAGTAAAGCCGATCGCACTTACTGCTTGAGTGCGAATTTTATCAACTAGACTTGCCTCTTCTCCATAAGGTCGATAATAGTAATTGAGAGCGTATTTCGTTAACTTTTTCAATCGCTCCAGCAATTGACTGTCAACGGCAGCAATCTCCTTTCTATCCCTCACCTCATCCAAACACTTCGCCGCCAAAAATAGGTTAGCAAACTTTTGCGCTTCCCCATCTTGCTCAATCAAAAACTCAATCAATTCCCCTGTCAACTTTCCAGCAATCAATCCCGCAATCAAACACAAAACTTCCTGCCAAGATTCATCATCCCAGTGCGGGCCAAAAACTTCAGCTTTCAACTCATCCAGCGATAGTTCTAAAGCCTGAACCCTATTCACCACTTGCGACGCACAGAAATATTCCAAGAAAGTTCGGTGTATAAATCCGTAACTGTCCGCACCCAAAAAGCATAAAATAAAATTGCGGGTTCGCAGTTGATTGATGATTAACTTCGCCCGGTTTCTCGGTTGGTCAAAATCTTTATTCTTCAGATATGCTGTCAGAATATCCTCCAAATCTTCGGCACTAATAATATTGCCAGTCAAGCCTTCAGGTGCTGCTTGCATTTCCCAAGCAACTCGCCGCAGCATTTCTTGCTTGTCTTTCGCATCGATCGTTTTTGGATCGAGCCTGCTATCCTCTACTAATGACCTTTCCACATCCCATTGATACAGCAATATCCGCGAAGCTTGATTGTAAAGTTCTGCCCTGTCTCTCGGCAATTCTTGACTGCGATTCAAAATCGCCATAATCGTTAACAATAACGGATTTCCGGCTAAATCTTGAATTGTTGATGAATACTCTAGCGCTCTTTTCATACGCTGACTAATTCGGACTTTTTCCCTAGCATCAGTAAACGTCAACTCGTGCCAGCGGTGCACAAAATCCTGAATCTGTGCGGGATTCAAGTCTTGGAGGATAAAGTGATGGAACTCCGCATCTTGCAACCGTTGAGGTTTGTAACCAATAATCCGAGAAGTGACAATGACTCGCACGCGCGGATACTCGTTAGTAAACCGATGAATCGCGGTAATTACATCTTCTCGTTTCCCCGAATCGAAGATTTCATCTAACCCGTCGAACATCACCACAGCATCCCCTGCTTTAAGCTGTTCGTGCAATTGATGCTGATTCAAGTCACAAATAAAACCGGAATTTTTATGGCAAAATTCCAGGAAGTTATGGCAATGTCCTGATTCCAGGTTGCGAATGTAAATCCGCAATTCTATCAACAGGGGAATCGGGAGAGATGTTACGCTATTTAAGGGCGATCGCGCCCAGGTTAATGCTAAATATTGTAACAGAGTAGATTTGCCCGAACCCGGATCGCCTAAAATCACTATGTAGGGATAATTTGACTTATCGTTGATGACATCTAACACGGATACGATCGCCTGTGAAAAATAACCGCGTCGATATTTATCTAAATTTTCAAGTGCGATCTGCTCTAGTCGATCGCTATCTTCCAACCGCCGTTGATGTTCCTTGGGAATTTCGTAAGCTTGGGGCAGAAAAGACTCGTAAATTAAGCGCACATCTTGGAAAATAAAGATTTGCCAAACTTTCAGCTTTTCCCGATAATCGTAGGTATTGCTATCGACGCTGCTTAAATCCAGATTGCTGTAACGTTCGCACAAAGCCTCTTGATATTGCCTCAAGTCAAAATCGGGGATTATCCCAGCAATTTCTTGAGTGTTTTTCTGAATGCTATCCAGATTTTGGGCATTCAAGATATCCCGCAAGTCTTTTGAGTCAAAAAGAATTTCTTGAACTTCGGCGAGATACTGATTGGCGATGGTTTGCCACTTAAATCTGGCCGGCAAAGCAGCTAAATCTAGTTGAGTCCAGGTTTGTTCGAGAAGTTCTGCATCGAGGGATTCGCGATCGCTCTCAAAGGCCTTGCCCAAAATTTCCTTAACTGACTTGTTGCCGATAAACTTTTTAACATCTTTAATATACAGCTTAATCTGTTCTGGGGAAAGTCCGCTGATTTTCAACTGCTGTTGCACTAACTCCAAAAACTTTTTCAGCGCTTTACCCGCTGCGACTTGTCGGGGGTCTTTTTCGCCAAATAAGACGTTTTTTAGGGAATCTTTAAAAAAATATTTTACTAAATCCTTCGCGCCGTCTATTGCCAACTCTTCTAAGATGGGTTGGACGAGAATGCCGACTCCTTGCGTTACTCCCCACAGCAAAAGCCAATCAATCATAAAGCTAGTCGGAAAATTAATGTATGTTTATAATATAGCAATTATTAATGATTTGTGACGCTCAAAAAACTTTAGGGTAATTTCAGTGGGATTGGTGTCACAAATTGTGTTAAACTCGCAGTTAACTTCTGGTTGCACCCACACTCCGGCAGGGGTTCAAACCCCTGCCTCATAGCGAAAGTCCTCTAAAGAAGACTAAAAAAAATATCTCTAATAATTTCTGTGGGGTAGGCATCCTGCGTAACCGAGACTTGGTTTTCTGGGAAAATCTAAAGAACTTATTAGTTGTCAACCAACGACTTTCGCATAAAACTAAAAAACTTATCAATCAGTCCTCTTTAGAGGACTTTCGCTTTGAGGCAGGGACTTAAGTCCCTGCCGGACTAGCGTAAAATTGGTAAAATTGAGATAATAAACTAGCGACAATTATGACATACGATTACGACTTGTTTGTGATAGGTGCAGGCTCCGGCGGATTGGCGAGTTCTAAGCGGGCGGCATCCTACGGGGCGAAGGTGGCGATCGCCGAAAATGACTTAGTAGGCGGCACCTGCGTCATTCGCGGCTGTGTCCCCAAAAAACTCATGGTGTACGCCTCTACATTTTCGCATTTGTACGAAGATGCGATCGGCTACGGTTGGAGCCCTGTAGAAACCAGCTTCAATTGGGAAAAACTCGTCACCACTGTAGACACAGAAGTGCGGCGGCTCAGCAAACTCCACATCAGCTTCCTCGAAAAAGCCGGAGTTGAATTAATCTCAGGATACGCCAAATTTATCGACCCCCACACTGTCGAAGTTGGTGACAAAAAATACACCGCTGCTAAAATCTTAATTGCTGTCGGCGGCGAAGCTCAGAGAATCGATATTCCCGGCATCGAACACGCGATCACTTCCCGCGAAATCTTCTTGTTAAAAGAGCAGCCGAAACGGTTGGCAATTTTGGGCGGCGGCTACATCGGCGTTGAATTTGCTTGCATCATGAACGGGTTGGGAAGTGAGGTGACTCAAATCATCCGGCGCGAAAAGATTCTGCACTACTTTGACGAAGAACTTCGCGCCAACGTGCAAGAAGGCATGGTTAAACACGGGATTAATTTCGTGACAGGAAGCTCGATCGAGTGGATTGAGAAAACTCCTGAAGGTTTGAAGTTACAATTGTGGGGAAAATCCACAGAAACCTTGACAGTAGACGCGGTTTTGTGCGCTACGGGACGATCGCCCAATTTGGAAAAATTGGCTTTGGAGAATGCGGGAGTTGAAACCGAAAAAGGTGCGATCGCAGTTACCAAAGACAGCCGCACCAATCAGCCGCACATTTTTGCCGTGGGAGATTGCACCAACCGCATCAATTTAACGCCAATTGCGATCGCCGAAGGACGCGCTTTTGCCGATACGGAATTTGGCAACAATCCGAGAGCAATCAGTCACGAAAATGTCGCATCAGCCGTATTTTCCCAGCCGGAAGCTGCTACCGTCGGCTTAACTGAAGAGGAAGCGAGAGCTAAATTTCCCGACTCAATTAAGTGCTACACAGCTAAGTTTCGACCGATGTTTCACGCTTTGACAGGTGCAGATGAGAAGGTTTTTGTCAAGTTAGTTGTTGAGACGAATACTGACAAAGTTTTGGGCGTGCACATGGTTGGCAAAGACGCGGGCGAGATTATTCAAGGAATGGCGATCGCGGTTAATATGGGAGCTACCAAGAAAGATTTCGATTCGACGATCGGCATTCACCCCTCGACTGCTGAAGAGTTTGTGACTCTGCGGTAAATAGGGCGAAGCAGCCAGCAGCACTCAGCAGCAGCCGCCAGGGACTTAAGTCCCTGGCTAATAGCTAAAGTCGGTTAAAACCGACTGAAGAAAACCATTTTTAAGAACAGGCTTTCTGGCCTGTTCCACACACAAATTAAATTTTATTGTGGGGTGGGCGTCCCGCCCGCCCTTGAAGGGACTCATGAGTAATTCAACCAAACAAAACAAAATTTTAGCATTCTATCTCGGTCAGCAGCCGGATTCGCAAGGTCGGGCGATCGACGATATTTGGTCGTGGGATTATGAGCAACTGGAATGCGTACACAATTACATTCAATGGCTGTTTCCGCTGAAAGAAAAAAGTCGCTTTAATTCCAGTGCACCTACTTTGGATGATGAGGTTATTCAAGCTTTTAGAACAAGTGAAGAGTTGAGAAATAGCTTAGTCAAATCTTTCAATGTCTTGCTGGCGTTTTACGGGTTGAAATGCCATGAAGGGGAAAACGCAGAAATTGTGATTATCAAATCCGAGGAATATTTTTCAAGAAAAACAGAGTGGATTGAAAGATTTAACCACAACTACCTGCGGCTGACGAGGATTTTGACAAGTTTGACAGAGTTGGGGTTGAAAAATTACGCTTTAGCTCTTTTTAAATGTTTAGATGAGATTTATAATGAAGACAGAGAAAGTATTGGTTTTGAAACTTATACTTATTGGAAAAATGCTGTAAGTAGTTAGAACTGATATTGGGGACGTGTCGTTAGGGGCGGGCTAGAAGCCCACCCCACAATCAAATTTAATTTTGTGGCACAGGCATCTTGCCTGTTAATTTTTGTGGCACAGGCATCTTGCCTGTTAATTTTGTGGCACTGGCATCTTGCCTGTTGCTGAGATTGGTGCAGCTTTCCATCTCTAGCGGATTCATGCTCAAAATAATATTTTAAACAAATTGAACCTTTTTCACACCTCTCCTGTCTAAACGCTTCAGATAACGAACAGGTGGGGGAGACTTCACAGGTGTTAGGTGTGCCAGCCAATGTTTTAATCGATGATTGTTCCGACTCCGACTTAGTTGATAAATGCTTAAAGGGCGATCGTACTTGCTTTCGCCACCTTTACGGGCGCTACCAACAAAAAGTCAGGTCAACCCTTTACCAACTCTGCGGTTCATCACTTCTAGACGACTTAACGCAAGAAGTATTTCTGCGAGTCTGGAAAGGATTACCCAAACTCAAACAACAGGAAAACTTTTCAACTTGGCTGTATCGCATCACTTGGAATGTGGCATCTGACCAAAGACAAGCATTTGCCAAACAACATTCCTTTGACTCCAAACTAAAAAATCAAGAAACAATGGATCGCGTTATTCCCAATAATAACACACCGGACTTGATGCAGTTGCACTATCAAGACTTAGTGCAGCGAGGACTGGAGCAATTGAGCTTTGAACACCGCAGCGTTTTGGTGCTTCACGACTTAGAAGACATCCCGCAAAAAGAAGTAGCCCAAATTTTAGGACTGCCAGCGGGAACTGTCAAATCTCGCGTATTTTATGCCCGAAATTCCGTGCGACAATTTTTGCAAAAACAGGGGGTTGATGAACTGTGAACGATGGCAATAGCGACGACAAATTAGTTAATTTCTTGAAGCAAAATCGCCCAAAAGTTCCGGACGCTGCCCCCGATTTTGAGCAAAGAGTTTTAGCAGCCATAGATAGGAATGACAGGGCGAGAGAGCTAAATCATCTCGGCTATTCGCGATTTACAGAGTCTAGTAAAAGCTCAAAATTCGTCGGTTTTCCCCAGTGGGGTTTTCCGGCTGCGATCGTCGCTGGCCTGCTAGTTTTTGGTTCTGGCTATCGCGCCCTAGTTACCGCACAATTACAGGCGGATGAGGCGGCTCACTTGGAAGCATTTCTGGTAAATAATTGGGAGGGTGTATTGAACGATTCTCGCACGGCAACTATCAGCGATCGCCTGCAACCAGACTTATTTGATTACGCTGTTACTGCTGACACCGAACCGCCCACAAATTAACTAATCTTAAAGAGGTAATTTTCATGTCAATGCGCCAATTTTCTGCTATGGCAGTTTTAATGTTAACCCTCGGTACTACAGCCGCTGCAACCGCCGCTCCCAGCCCCGCTCAACCGGAAATTATTGCCCAAAACCAGCGTCCCAATCGACTTGGTGGCAAACAGAACGCGCTGTTTGAGAAACTAAATTTAAGCGCGGATCAAAAGCAGAAAATGCAGGCAGTTCGCGATCGCTACAAAGACCAAGTTTCCGAGCGAATGCAAGCAATCCGCCAAGCCCGACAAGAATTGGAAACGATGATGTCTAGTTCGACGACAAATACCAGCCAAATGCGCGACAAACACCGCCAAATCATGGGATTGAGGCAGCAGTTAGAAGAGGTACAATTTGAAGGTATGCTGGCAATGCGAGAATTGCTGACACCCGAACAGCGCAGCCAGTTCTCCCAAATGATGCAGCAGCGCAGGGAAACTGCTAAAACCCGGAGACAAAACTCTCCAAAACCGCAGTAATATACGAGTGTTTTGAGTTAGATCGTGTCCGGTAGATTAGCACTACAAAAACCGTTCGTAGTGCGGACTTCAGTCCGCAAAACGCTGCGGACTGAAGTCCGCACTACGAACCCATCTTATTGTGGTCAATCCACCGGACATTATATTAATCCTCTGGTGCCCACAAAGTACCTGACGATTAACTTTCATATAACTTACGCACAGTCTCATAAACCAGATTTCTTGTCGCAGTCCGATTCTAAAAGCATAGATTTTTCGTCGAAAAACCCGGTTTCTTTGGTGCTGCATCAGTGCAGTGTCAGCAGGTCGATCTCAATAAACCTTTTTAAGTTAAAATAATTAGTTGGTAAATCTCATCAATTTTTATGGATGAATCTACAAAACGATTCGAGTTACATTTATTTACACGGATTTGCTTCAAGTCCAGATTCAACTAAGGCTAAATATTTCCGCGATCGCTTTTATTCTCTAGGAATTGACCTCAAAACTCCCGATCTCAATCAAAAGGATTTTTCGCGCCTCACTCTCACGCGCCAATTAGACCAAATAGAAACAGAATTTCTGCAAACCTCTTCCTCCAAATCTGTAGAAAATGTAAAAAAATTAGGGGAAGTTACCATAATTGGGTCGAGTTTTGGCGGGCTGACAGCGGCTTGGCTGGCCCAGCGACAATTATCAGTAAAACAAATCGTTTTGTTAGCACCGGCTTTTCAATTTCTCTCCCATTGGCTGCCGCAGTTGGGACAGCAACAGTTAGAAAAGTGGCAGTCTGAGCAATATTTGCCAGTTTACCACTACGGCGAACAGCGCTATTTGCCGTTGAATTATCAGTTTGTGACAGATATGGCTCCATACCCTGAAGAAAAATTAATGCGATCGGTGCCGACGTTAATTCTGCACGGCAAGCATGATACGATCGTACCGATTCAAGCTAGCAGAAGTTTTTCAGATAATCGTCCCTGGGTGAAATTAATCGAACTAGAGGACGATCATTCTTTGGGAAATGTCCTAGCGGAAATTTGGGAAGCGATGCAAAACTTTTGTCAATTCAAAAATTAAAATTTGACCATGCCAAAAAATGGATACAATCCTACGACTTAAGTCGTGAAAAAACATTAGACCAACGTTTAAACTCCCAAATTCCTGTGTGGAGTTAATCTAAAATCTCCCGTCTAAAATCTCAAACCGACTCACCAACTTGCAAGTTTCAAAAATTAAATGACTGAACAAGATAAATCGACTCGCACCTTAGCCGTTGACATTGGCGGAAGTGGCATCAAAGTTATGGTTTTGGACGCTGAAGGTGAACCCAAAACTGAACGCAGCCGTTTAGAAACGCCTCAACCGCCAAAGCCGGAACCGGTATTAGAGACGATCGCCTCTTTAGCCAGCCAACAAGGCGAATTTGACCGAGTATCCGTGGGTTTTCCCGGTGTCGTCTCTCGCGGGATCACCAAAACCGCAGTCAATTTAGATCCGTCTTGGATCGATTTTGACCTAGCAACTACCCTCAAAGATCGCTTGGGAAAACCTGTGCGAGTGGCCAACGATGCCGATATTCAAGGATTGGGAGCCATTGCCGGGACGGGGGTAGAATTAGTCACTACCCTCGGTACGGGTTTCGGTTCTGCCTTGTTTGTAGATGGTATCTTGGTGCCAAATCTAGAATTAGGACATCACCCGTTTCGCAAAGGGGAAACTTACGAACAGCAATTAGGGCGAGCCGCATTAGATACCGTAGGTGCCAAAAGATGGAACCGCCGTCTGGAAAAAGCGATCGCCTCCCTGCAAAATCTCTTTAACTGCGATCGCCTTTACATCGGCGGCGGCAATACTAAAAAGATTGTTTCTGATTTACCGCCCAATGTTAAAATAGTACCGAATGTCAGCGGTTTGTTGGGCGGTATTGCTTTGTGGCGCGATTAAAATAGTCATTAGTCATTAGTCATTAGTCATTAGTCATTGGTCATTAGTCATTGGTCATTAGTCATTAGTCATTGGTCATTGGTCATTGGTCATTAGTCATTGGTCATTAGTCATTGGTCATTAGTCATTGGTCATTGGTCATTAGTCATTGGTCATTAGTCATTGATGACAATCAAGGATTATACGCTAGACATCATAAGGAATGATAATTAAATAACTTACAATCTTTATTGTTCTTGTGGAATGGGCGTGCCGCCCGTTCTTTATGGACGGGCGGCACGCCCATTCCACCTTCAAGAGTGTAAATTATTTAATTCGCGATCCTAAACTAATGACTAATTATCCTAATAGTGACCAACCAAATCGTAAATATAAAATCTACAATCTCAGAGCAAAAATCATCCTATGCTGCCTTTTATCCGCAAAGATTTAGCCGAACTTACCGCCTACACTCCCCATCCGGGCGGCGCCTCAGGAGAGTCAGCGCACTCGGAAAGCGCGATCGATCGCCTAGACACCAACGAATGTCCTTGTGATTTGCCAGAGGAATTAAAACAAAAGCTAGCTTGGACTTACCAGCAGTTAATTGAGACAAATCGCTATCCCGACGGAGGCCACGCAGCACTCAAAGAAGCGATCGCCCAATACGTCAACGAATCCCTAAATGCCCCCGAGCTAGGGGCTGAATCCATTCATGTCCCCCCCCTTAGCAAGGGGGGGCTAGGGGGGGTTCTACCTCCAAAAACCGCCATTACAGCCGACAATATTTCAGTCGGTAACGGTTCCGACGAACTAATTCGATCGCTCTTAATCGCTACTTGCTTGGGCGGCGCGGGCTCAATTTTCGTCGCCAATCCCACCTTTTCGATGTACGGAATTACCGCCACAACCCTCGGAATTCCCGTTGTCAGTGCTGCGCGCCGAGAGGATAATTTTGCGATCGACATCAATGAGGCTAAAAGGGCGATAGACCAAAATCAAAATCCCCCCGTGCGCGTCGTCTTTGTCGTCCATCCCAACTCCCCCACAGCCAATGCTTTAACAACCGATGAAATAGAATGGCTGTCAAATTTGCCCCAAGATATTTTAGTAGTAATTGACGAAGCCTATTTTGAATTCAGCCAAAATACCTTAGCCTACAGATTGCACCAGCATCCGAATTGGATAATATTGCGGACATTTTCCAAAGCATTTCGACTAGCATCAATGAGAGTCGGATATGCGATCGCCCATCCCGAACTAACAGCCACCTTAGAAAAAATCCGCCTTCCCTACAACCTTCCCAGTTTCTCGCAAACAGCGGCAGAGTTTGCCCTCGCCCAGCGGCAATTATTGCTAGCAGTAATTCCTGAAATTATATCAGAAAGAGCCAAATTAATTGCAGCGCTAACTCAGCATCAAAAATTGCAAGTTTGGCCGAGTGCAGCTAACTTCGTTTACCTGCGAGTGAAAGCTGCTGAGGGCGAATCGGCAGAACACAAACACCAACAAATCATGCAGCAGCTAAAACAGCAAGGTACTTTAATTCGCCACACAGGCGGAGGTTTGCGAATTACCGTGGGTACTCCCGACGAAAATCAGCGAACTTGCGATCGCATCTCTGCAATTTTGACTTATTAACAAAATGGTTCGTAGTGAGGACTTCAGTCCTCAGGAAACGAGAGAGGACTGAAGTCCTCACTACGAACTTATCGGGATTATTTTGCCGGACAGGATATATGTAATTTCTAATTATCAATCTGTCGCGCCGCGCGAATAGTTTGGGGAAATACGCCGACTAAAAGTCCCAAAACTTCATCGGGAATTTGTGCCACCGTTTCCAAATCAAAATATTGTTCAAATTGAGTTAAAATCATTTGTGCCCGTTCCAAAGCTACAGGCTTTGCCGTTAACTGTTCAGTCAACCGCACCCAATGCCGCCTAATTCCAAAAGCTTTCTGTCTTTCTGCGGGAGATAGAGGGCAAACAAAACAAAAATCCCCCACAGGAATCGCCTGCTGCGAGTCAGCATCAAAAGCACCTCCAACGGCCGCACCAGGCCCGGCAAACTCCGCGTGGAAGCCTTTAATCAAAATTAGACCGTTCCGGCGACGGCTATCTACCATCAACAGCTTGCCGCTGTTGATTTCTGCGAGAATGTCCGATGAGTGGGGGTGTTCAGTCAAATCTGTGCCAAGGTTTCGATGTCGCAAGTCCCGATCGGCCCAAAGGCGGGATCGGACAATATAATTAGATGTATCAAGTTTTGGATGCTCTTGTTGTCGATCGAGATTATCCATGTGAACTTACAGATAATACTGTCACAAGGTGGTAGCTCCAGCGCTCTCAAATAATATCAAATGCAGGTAGAACAAACAGTAGACATCCTCAAAGCAGATCTCCCGACACTTTTTGAGAAAGACATCTCCTACGACATCTACACAAAAGATGTTTTTTTTCAAGACCCTGTTAACAAATTTAAAGGCAAAATCAACTATCGCATTATCTTTTGGACTCTGCGATTTCACGGGCAGCTATTTTTCACCGAGATTTACTTCGACTTGCACGACGTAAGTCAGACAGCCCCTAATACTATTGTGGCAACTTGGACTGTTCGCGGGACACTGCGCGTACCCTGGAAACCCCGGATCTTCTTCAACGGCTATTCTACATACAAGCTGGATGAGGAGGGTTTAATTTACCAACATATCGACACTTGGGATAGGAAGCCCGGTGAGATTCTCAAGCAGTTTTTGGGAAAAGGCGAGGATGCGAACCCAGGATAAGCCAAAAAGGTCGATCGCGCCCAACCATCCGCACCACCAACCAGAGTAACCTACAGAGGCTCCAACAATCATCAGCCCTCCGATCAATTTTCTGCTGTTTGTAAACTGCTAAAATGACGGTTTGTAGTGAGGACTTTAGTCCTCTGATTGCAGCCCTCCGATCAATTTTCTGCTGTTTGTAAACTGCTAAAATGACGGTTTGTAGTGAGGACTTTAGTCCTCTGATTGCGGACTAAAGTCCTCACTACAAACCAATCGCCGCCCTGTACCTTAGCAGACATTTTAAACTAATTATCCGAACCTAAAATTAAGCCCGATCGCGCCGGCAGCATCAATTCTAAATGTCGAGTTTCCCCTTCACCTTTCCAAACAAACTCACCTTTACCAAACAACAATTTCTCGTGAGGAGATTTCAAATTAGCAGCCTCAAAGCTAATATTAGCGGCTTCAGTCGCGACATTGACAGCAACAACTATTTCCTCATCCCCCAAAATTCTGGCAAAAACGTAAACCGTTCCCTCAGCAAACAGAATTTGGTAGTCTCCAGTGCGGAGGGCAGCATATTTGTGCCGCAAAGCAATCAACTGCTTGTGATAATCTAAAACCTCAAGTTCCCAGTCAGCTTCTAAGGGAAAACCGCGGCGAGAATCGGGATCTAGAGCACCGGGTAAACCAACTTCATCGCCGTAGTAAATGCTGGGAGCTCCGGGAAAAGTTAACAGCAGCAAAGTAGCGAGTTCCACACTAGGTTTATCGCCTCCAGCAATTGTCAGTAACCTAGCTGTATCGTGACTCGCCAACAAATTGAGTTGAGTTAGCTGTATCGGCCACGGGTACAGTTCCAAAACCTGCTGGATTTTGTCGCCGTACTCTTTAGCAAACAGCGGCGGATAAGGATGATAAGAACGACCTTCAATTTGAGCTAAATCTACTCTGTCCCCCGCAGTAAAAGCAATTGTCGGCCCTGCAAACAGATAATTCATCACTCCGTCAAATTGACTGCCGTCGAGCCATTCTCTCGCATCTTCCCAAACTTCGCCGACAATGTAAGCTTCGGGATTAATTGCTTTGACTCGTTCTCGAAATTCCTGCCAAAATCCGGGAGTTTTAATTTCAAAAGGAACGTCCAGCCGCCAGCCGTCGATGCCGAATTTAATCCAGTATTCGGCAATTTCCATGATGTATTCTCGCACTTCTGGATTGTCGTGATTGAATTCCGGCAAGGCTCGATTGCCGTCCCAACCTGCGTAATTAGCAGGAAAATTGCCGTCGTAGGCTGATAGCGGCCAGCCTTCTATTTTAAACCAATCCAGCCAAGGAGAATGGGGGCCGTTTTCCAGGATGTCGTGAAAGAAGAAAAAGCCGCGGCTGGCATGGTTGAATACGCCGTCGAGGACGATTTTGATGTTGCGAGCGTGGGCGGCGTCTAGCAGCTCTTTAAACGCTGAATTGCCGCCCAACATCGGATCGACTTGATAGTAGTCGTGGGTGTGGTAGCGGTGATTGCAGGCCGATTGAAAAATCGGGGTGAAATAAATTGCGTTTATGCCTAAGTCTTGCAGGTAGTCTAGCTCTTCCATCACGCCCCACAAGTCGCCGCCTTTGTACCCTTGGAGGGTGGGGATTTCGTGCCATTCTTCCCACATGAAGTTTTGCAGCAGGCGTTTGCGCGGCTGTTTGCTTTTGGCGAAGCGATCGGGGAATATTTGGTAGAATACCGCGTGTTTAACCCAGTCCGGCGTTTGGATTTGCATACAATTTTCCTGTCTTTTACGGCTTAGGCTACATTAGCAGAAGTTTCTAGGGTATCTAGCTTTTGGTGGAAAAATAGACGCTTTGTCAAGTTTTGTCGATCGACCGATCGTAACATCCTACACAAATTTGCAGTCAATCTCAGATTTAAAACTAATGCTACCTTAAAAATTTATCGCCAACAGTGGCGGCGATTCCAGACTGCTGTGAAGTTGGCTCTGCCTCAGAGAAGAGGAACACCAGCACAAACCACACGATCAAACTCAAGTATAACCAGAGCGCTCTTGGGGCATTTCGGTGCGATCGTCCAACTGAAACGAGAACAACCAGCGCTACGCAGCCGGGAAAAATTGCGAGAACCGGAAATTAACCAGAGAAAACTTTTAATTTACACTCCAAACCCCGCACCTGATTCTTTCATTAAAGTGTCGTTATATACAGATGGGTACTTTAGCTCACCGAACAATGCGCGTCGCCCAAGCCCCTGACTTCTAGGCAGGGTTCGGAAGCGACGCGCCAATATAGAACCCATTTTATATCTATTTTGCGTAAATCCCAGAAACCGGGTTTCTCTCGCTTATTTCTCGTCACCCAACCCAAAAACTCGTAGAAACCCGGTTTCTCGACATGAGCGTAAAAGGCGTGAAATCGGTTTCTCTCGCTTATTTCTCGTCACCCAACCCAAAAACTCAAAGATGTCAAATGGGTTCTATACAAACGTGCTTTCAGCACATCATTATTTTTTGGCCTTAGTATCTCATAAGTGATATTCTTGTACTCATGAAACAAGTTCTGACGCTAGTTTGTAAGTTCAACCCCACCCCTGAACAAGTTGTAAAAATCGAGGCAACCTTGAAGGCGTTTGCGGATGCTTGCAACTACACCAATCAAAGAGTCAAGCCGAGTATAACCAGTAAAACAACGATCCAGAATATCGTTTATGAGGACTTGCGCTCTCAATTTGGATTGGCTGCAAACTTAGCTGTCAGGGCTTGTGCTAGGGTCGGTGCTAATAGACTAGCTGCCAAACAGAAGCGCAAACCAGTTAAAACATTCAAGCCAACGTCTGCTGATTATGACCAGCGGATTTTTACGTTTCGAGAAAAAGACTGGACTGTTAGCCTAACCACCGTGGATGGCAGGGAACATATTAAGTTGGATGCTGGTAATTACCAACGGGGCAAGCTTAAGGGCAGAACGCCTACAAGCGCCCAACTGTGCAAACATCGCGACGGAAAGTATTACATCCACATTCAACTGAAGGATGAAGCACCATATCCTGTCAAATCAAGTAACGTAATTGGTGTGGATTTTGGTAGACGAGATATTGCAGTAACAAGCAACGGGGATAAGTGGGATGGCAAAAAGTTAACCGAGACTAGGGATAGATATTCTAGAACCAGAGCGTCTCTCCAAAAAAAGGCTTCCACACGCACAAGGTCTAGTCGGCGTAGGTGTCGGCGGATTTTGGTACGGCTATCGGGGCGCGAGAGACGTTTTCAACAGTGGATGAATCACAATATATCGAAGACTATCATCGACGGGGCAAAACAACAAAACGCAACTGTTGCGATTGAAGATTTAACTGGAATCAGGGAAAGAACCAATCAAAAACCACGTCACAAAATAGAACGCCGCAGGTCTAACTCTTGGGCGTTCTATCAACTACGAGTATTTTTGGAATACAAGGGTTTAAGAGAGGGTGTTGAGGTAATAAGCTGTTTCGCATTAAAACTGGTATAATAATAAATCACAAGTCACAGAAAAGCCCGAAGTATGCCAGCCAAAAATCATCTAAATGCAGAGCAAGTC
>NZ_JAEQCI010000255.1:0-1556 GCF_020738565.1 Microcoleus sp. PH2017_12_PCY_D_A
GCAACAATTAGGGCAACTAATTTCTAATGTCATATCACGCTATGGGAAACACTTCTCTAATTATAGCTTACTCCGATCCTTTCCTTCAGGGCACTACCACCTTCCGTCAGTCCTATCCTATGGTAGTCTTGCTGCTTAAAAACTGTCCGGAGTATTGCTAAAACAATATAACCACAGAGAATGTAAAGTTGAAAACTTATATTATCAGTATTTATATTAAAAGAATAATATTCAATTAATATAACTAATATTATGACAGTAGCAGGGGTCAAAATTTTCATCGTACATATCAACCAAAGAAATCTTTGGGCGCAAAGATAAATTATGAAACAAATTAAAGGTTAGAAAGTTGTAACGTACCGATCGCTCTAGTTAGTATATACCATCTTAAAGGTATTTTAATACTATTAAAACAGTACAACAGCCTTGAACTTGGCCAGCGAAGTACAGATGCCTCCAGAAAATTGAACGCTCCCCAATGAGACAAAAGTTTTGTTGAGAAAGTTGTAGCCAATTGACCTAGCCCTACGTCAGCAATTCCTTTGATCCTGATTCAACTCCCTCAACCGAGCGAAAATCCGTTGCTCTCTCCCCTCATCAACTGAATAGTTGCTATGAGTTTTTTTGTTTGGGGCTAGGTGTACACAAAACGCTACTGTTGCCACTGATGGTTTGGTACACCTGTATCCAAGACCGACCAAGCTGCGATCGCCTCCCTCCATTTCTGGATATCTTCAGGAATCCGCCCCTCGAACTCTTCTTTCAATTCTTTGAGCCGTTCTTTCAGCGAGGGTGTCAGCGCAGCAAAGATTTCAGGGCGCAGGTGATTCGCTATGCCCAATCCCTTCACCACTTCGTAGGTTGTGCCATCTCGGTTGGCTGTTTCTGAAAGCTTGAATACCCATTCATCTATCCCGAGCAACCGATCGCCCCGAGCAGGAGCGATCGGGGTACTTCGATCGGCCCCGATCGCCCCTGGTTTCCTTGTGATGTATGGGTTTGAGTAGAAGCGATCGGGGCGATCGGGGCGATCGGGGCGATCGGGCATTACTCCTCTTTTTTTATAAGGGGGTGTCTTGTTGCTAGGAACTACCCTTACACTTTCATTTTTTTAGGGAGTAGTACCCCGATCGCCCCGATCGCCCCGATCGCCTCCTTCAAAGTGTAGATTTTGCGTTATGTTTTTAGCGATCGGGACATGGCGGGGGGTAACACCCTACATTCTGCCCCGATCGCCTTTCTATTTCCCAAAGTCTTGATTTAGCGCTGGATTTTTAGCGATCGGGATGTATTAAGGGGTAAGACCCCACAATATGCCCCGCTCGCCTTGTAAGTCAAAATCAGGGGTCAGACCCATCATCGAGCGTCTGACGCAGGAATCTGTTCCGCATCAACGAATAGAGAGTTAGTACCTAGGGCGTCGGTTCAGTATTAGGAGTTGACAAAACAAACTGGAAATATGTGAATTGAAAAGCCTGTTAAATTATCACAATCAGAAAGAAGCAAGAAACCTGATGCGCCCTCACTTATGGCATCCTCCAATTGAACTCTCAGAC